>JALEOU010000002.1 GCA_022766945.1 Fusicatenibacter sp.
AATGGTTTCTAGTCAATTCCATTATACCAAACGGAACAGGTTTATGCCTTTTTTATTGGCTGAAATATTGAATTTTCAAGGTTCAACACACCATATTGGTGTGGGAAGTTTTAGTTATTTTATAAGCCCTGGGATAGTTAAAATTATTTTAATGCCCCTGGGACTATAAAGGTGGGACTATAAAGGGACTATAAAGTGGGATTATAAAGAAGATCAAATGACCTGTGAGTATTAAAGGTACTCGCAGGTTTTCTTTTATTCTTAACTTTGCTGGAACATCATGGTAAAATAATGGCAATAAGAATATAGGAGATCAATACAAATGAGAAAGGAATCAATCAGGCTGCCGCAGTTTTTACAGCAGGTAGACCATCAAATCGCCGGATTTTCGCATGAAAGTATGAGAGCATTTATTCACGAAGTTGCGAGAACCTGGCCGGAAAATGAGCGGGACCGTTTTTTAAGACTATTGGATGAATATGGGAGCAGCGACAACGATGCAAATTTAAATGAAGAGGAAAAGGAAGAAGCGAACAAGTGTGGAAATCAGATACTGATTGCTGAGATAGAAGAAATCAGAGAAATACTCATAGAGATGAATGATGGAGAATGTGTCCTTGACAGTGAGTACAATATAGAATGGGACGAGTGGTACAATAATGATGTGCCAGAAGTCTTATTTTCGGATCCGCAAGGCATTTTAAATTGCTTGAACCGGGCGATGGAGATGGTTCATTCCTGTATTGACACGGAAATTTATGAGGCAGGATTTGAACTGGCAAAAATACTGTCTGTTCTTGAAATTTTTGTCGAGGGTGCCTATGCGGAGTCAACAGATTCAGTTTTAAAACTGTATGAACTGGAAGAAAACCATCTTATGAAATATGATTTCCGGGAATTTACAAAAGAATGTCTGTATGTGACATACATGGCAAATCAGCTTTCGGATCGCGCTGATACACTGTTCTGTATGATGGAAAATTTAAATTGTTGTGAGATTACTCTGGAAGAAATCATGCAGATGGGAAACTGTGAATTGCCAGAATTTGACGAGTTTCTGATGTTATGGATCGATTATCTGGGAAATCAAAGTGGATTTCGTTCGGAAAAGCTCTTGCTGGAAGCACAGTCTATGCTTAGTGACGAGGATTTGCAGATTGAGGCGGCAGAAAACTACGTGGAGTTACATCCGGTGCTGTACGAACAATTGCTTCGCGGCGCGATGGAATCCGGAGAAGATGAAAAAATGTTCCGCTTGGGGAAAGAAGCGATGGAAAAGATTCCGGTTTTCTTAGTAGTCAGAAGCGATATAGCGCTACTCACCGCTGTTTATGCTTTCAGACTGCAGAAAATAGAAGAGCAGGAACACTGTTATCTGGAGGCGTTTCGGTCAAATTCGACAGTAGTTAATTACATGAGAATCCGATTTGGGAGCAGAGACTGGGGGAGCTTCAGGGATGAGGTGACATCCATCTTTGAGCAAAACTACAATGAGACAAGGAACGCGGGCAGGGGTGCGCTGCGGTTTGAAGGATCACAAAAACGCAATTGTCTTCATAACAAGGAGTATTGTATGATGCTCTTCTGGAATGGGGAGTTTGAAAAAATGTTTGCGGTCGGTATGAATATGCAAAGTGCATTAGGATGGTCGGGCACTTTTATGAAGGAGGGACTATCCCTGATGCTGTTAGCCATGTACCAGGGGGAGAGCCTTCCGAAAGAGCTAAGCGTCATGTGTGATAGAGTAGAGGGAGCATGCGGTTTTACCTGCAAGGAATACGATCGTGGAACGGATCAAACGACAAATTCTGGCGACCGTGAGACGTTTTGGGCGATCTTTTGCCGATGGAAACAGGAAAATCCGCTTCGGTCTGAAATTATGATGGAGTGGCTTGAAAGAATCGATCATTTGATTTCCGTCAGAGTCACTGGAATCATGGAAAAGAATCACAGAAATTATTATGGTGAGTGTGCAGCATTTATCGCAGCCTTTGGAGAAGTGCAGGAATCACTGGGAATTCCCGGTGCAAAAGCACAGATCATGGAGAGATACAGAAGTGCATATTCCAGAAGAAGCGCTTTCCACCAGGAATTGAGAGCATTTGGAATGAAGAAATAGGGTGCTCGTGCCGTCACTGCTGAGCAGATCTTTTATGCCTGCTCAAACGGATAAGTAAAATTCCACTCCTGACGCAGAGTGTCACACTGTCTGAGCACGGACAGCGTTTTTTTCCAGGGCATAATCGGTGATTCAGACAGTCCGCTGCGGATACATTCATTTACATGGCGGATTTCATACTGAAAGCCCTCATCCTTTATGGCGTTTACATGCTGTTCGACTGGCAGCTCTGTCTGATAGACTTTGCTTCCGGAAATCAACTGCATTTGTGTGGGCTTCCAGAAGTGAGGAATCACCAGATATCCATCGGTACCATATATGTATGCGGTATCCGGCATCTCGATACGGATACCGCTGGTCATAACCGCCAGCTCTCCTTTGTCATACTGAGCTATATAGGTTGCCAGTTCATCGACCGCAAGATGCAATTCATCTGTGTCAAAGGAAGCCAGCCCGGTGATGCGCAAAGGTTCTTTGTTCAAAACCATATCCGCAAAATGCAGATTATAAACGCCGACGTCAAGCAGACCGCCGCCTGCTTGCCAGGGATCAAACAGGCGTCCGCTGCCTGCGCATGCTTCCTGACGAAAAGAAAACGCCGAGTGAAGCGCCTGAATCTGCCCGATTTGACCCTGCACCAGGCATTTCTGAAGCGCATATGAAAGCGGAAAAAATCTGGTCCACACAGCTTCCATCAGAAAAACATTGTGTTCTCTGGCACATGCCGTCATCTCCTCAAATTCTGCGGCGTTGACTGCCGCCGGTTTTTCCACGAGCACATGTTTACCTGCCCGCATCGCCTGCAGAGCCAATTCCTTGTGTGCAGTATGGGGAACCGCGACATATACAACATCAATATCTGGCTGAGAAAGCAATTCCTCATAACTCATCGCTTTTGGTATCTGAAATTTGCATGCAGCAGCTTTGGCGCTCTCTGGATTTCTGGAAGCAACAGCAGTAATGTCCATGTCCTTTTCCTGCCAGGCGCCCATGATCCAGCGATTCAGGATTGCTCCGGCGCCTAAAATACCCCAGTGAATCATTTTTCTGTTTTGTTCCATAACAACATCCTCCTGTATAGTATAAGCCCAGGGACTATAAAGAATATTTTATACTATTTATGTATAGTTTATAAGCCCTGGGATTATAAAATTTTATTTAGAAGCCCAGGGACTATGAGAGGGAGTATGAGACGGCCAGCTGACCGTCTCATCGCTTCTGATTGATCGGTGCAATCCCTTCTTTTCGAACGTTGTGTGTCTGATTTTGATTTTCCACCTTGACTTTTTGGGTTATACTGTTGAACTC
The DNA here is from genome assembly GCA_022766945.1 of Fusicatenibacter sp. Classification (GTDB taxonomy): domain Bacteria; phylum Bacillota; class Clostridia; order Lachnospirales; family Lachnospiraceae; genus Fusicatenibacter. The sequence goes on from JALEOU010000002.1 coordinate 3,428, forward strand.
TTCATTTGACTTTTTGCGCTGTCGTTTTTCCGGTTCTTTTTTATCCATTTCATCTCACCTCGTAAAACAGGATATCCGGAAAAAGCAGAATTATTCGTCTTTTCCGGCTTGTTTGATGATTTGATTTACGTAATTGCTAAGCCCGGCGACCAGGATCCCTTGTGTAACAGCCGTGAAAACTGCCATGGCTACATCTTGTACGGACGTAAAGCTGCTGGTGGCCAATACCCAGATGGCGCACAGCACAATACTGATACCGCCGAGAAGTAATGGTATGTATTTGTCTTTGACAGATTGCGCCTGTTTGAATGCCATACCGAGAAAATACAGTGCCACGGCCACTGCCAGCAATTCCGGTTTTACATAATTTCTGATGTGATCCATGCTTTGCTCCTTTCTGTCTGTATGGAATTAGGCGTTTGCGAAACGCCAAAACCCGCATAAATACGGGATGTTTTTTGTTACAAAATAAAATAACTCCTCACTGATTTGTGGTAAAATTGAGATGTCCAGTAACAATCCACCATATCCACCAGTAAAGGAGTTG
>JALEOU010000010.1 GCA_022766945.1 Fusicatenibacter sp.
ATGGTAAATATGTGGTATGATAAAAGAAAAATGAAGGTGATTATATGGCAAGAAAAAGAACCTACAAAATTCTTTTATCAGATGATGATAAGAAAATACTTAATGCTACTATTCATAATAAAAAAACATGTAAGATGACAATACGACGCTGTCAAATATTATTAGAACTGGATGAAAATGCACCGCAGCATCTTACTCAAATGCAGATAGCCAAAACATTTGGCGTCAGTAAATCAACTGTGTCCAATATTGTTGCTGCTTACGTAAAAGGTGGTATTCCTGCGATTATCAAAATCAATCGAAATCCTCGTTCAAATGCCAGACGCAAACTGGATGGTCGTATGGAAGCAGAAATACTTCGTATTGCCTGCGGCCCTGCGCCCGATGGTCGTGCCCGTTGGACATTGCGCCTTTTAGAAAAACAGGTACGTTTGGAATTCGATGAACCAATCGGACGAGAATCGATTCGGCTTGCTTTAAAAAAAATGAACTTCGACCTCACATGAATGACTATTGGTGTATTCCGCCGAAAGAAAGTGCTGAGTTTGTTGCAAATATGGAAGATATTCTTGATATCTATGAAATGCCGTACAATCCGGAACTTCCTGTCGTATGCATGGATGAAAAACCTTATCAGTGTCTGGGTGATGTCCGTGAAGCACTGCCGCTGCGCCCTGGAGATAATCAGAAGATCGACTCCGAATATGTCAGAGAAGGAACCTGTAGTATTTTTATCTTTACAGAGCCTTTGCGTGGCTGGCGTCACAGCAATGTTCGGAAAACACGAACAGCACTTGATTGGGCAGAAGAAATAAAGTATCTGTTGACAGAGTGCTATCCGGATCATTCAAAGATTATTCTGATTATGGATAATCTAAATACACATGTGATTGCGTCACTGTACAAAAAGTATCCTGCACGAGAAGCACGCAGTTATGCGAAAAGGCTGGAAATACACTACACTCCCAAACATGGAAGTTGGCTGAACATTGCTGAAATTGAGTTAAATGTAATGACAAGACAATGCCTTGCCAGAAGGTTAGATTCTATTTCAAAAGTACAGCAGGAATTAGTAGCATGGGAAAAAATGAGGAATGAGGATTGCGGGAAAGTATTGTGGCATTTTACAACTCCACAGGCCCGTACAAAACTGCTCTCACTTTATCCAAAATTTGAATCATCTGGGGATTAAAATCCCCAGATATAATTACCATAAATTACAAGTGGTCAGTACACTAGATGGCTGAATAAATGAAATGAGAAAAGCTGCAAATCCTTTCAAAGGTGCTGCAGCTTTTCTTTTGAGACATCGGTTATTGTTCTAATGGCAACGGGCGCTGTGCAGTAACAGACATAGAAACGGCAGATTCCAGATATAATGTTTTAAAGGGATAGGAAAGGAAGCGGAAATAGAAAAATGCTGGCTGACTGGATCAAATATCTGGATGATGTTGTCTGGGGACCTCCTATGATTGTATTGCTGATTGGTACGGGGATGTTTCTGACACTGCACTTTCGGGGGCTGCCCATCCGGAATCTGGGATATGCGCTGGGTCTTGCGCTGGGAAAGGATGCGCGGAAGAATTCGGAAGATGAGGGAGGAGTTTCCCCCTTTTCCTCGCTGATGACAGAGCTGGCAGCTTCAATCGGAACCGGTAATATCATCGGAGTTGCCTCTGCGGTAAACCTGGGTGGTCCGGGAGCGCTTTTCTGGATGATGCTTTCTGCGCTTACCGGTTTTTCCCTGAAATTCAGCGAGAGCTTTTTGTCTGTAAAATACCGGGTCAAGGGAAAATCGGGACAGTACTGCGGAGGCCCAATGTATACGCTGGCACAGGCATTTCCCGACAGGAGGCTGGGACGTATTCTTGGAAAATTGTATGCCCTGTTTGCGGTGATGGCTTCCTTTGGCATGGGAAATATGACACAGTCGAATTCCATCTCACTGGCGGTGGAGGAGACCTTCCATATTTCCAGGGGACTGTCAGGTCTGTTTGTTGCGATCCTGACGATCCTGGTGATTCTTGGCGGTATCGGGACAATCGCGGCATTTACCAGATATCTGGTCCCTGTGATGGCAATATTTTATATGGCAGGCGCTCTGTGGGTAATCGGTGTGAACTGCGGGAATCTTCCAACAGGAATCGCTTCTGTGATAGAAAGCGCTTTTTCCCTGAAAGCAGTGGGAGGGGGAGCCGTGGGAATCTGTTCAGCATCTGTATTCCGTTCTATGCGTTATGGGGTTTCCCGCGGGATCTTTTCGAATGAAGCCGGCCTGGGTGCCGGGGGAATCACAGCCGCAGCGGCGCAGACGGATGATCCGGTACGTCAGGGATATATCAGTATGACCGGTGTCTTTTTGGACACGATGGTGATCTGCCTTGTGACCGGACTGGTACTGGTAACTGCGGATCTGCCGTATGCCCCAGGCATTGAAACAGAAGCATGTGCCGGCACAACACTGGTGATCGCGGCATTTTCCACCGTATTTGGAAAAACAGGAGGATACCTGGTCAGTATCGGAATTACACTGTTCGCCTTTGCAACAATCATCGGATGGGAATATCAGGGGGAAAAAGCATTTGAATTTGTGACGGGAAGACGGCACTGCGAAGTCGTGTACCGGTTTGCCTACGGTCTTGCGGCATTTGCAGGTGCCATCTGCACGATGGAGACCGTCTGGTGCTTCTCTGACCTTGCCAATGCGTTGATGGCAGTGCCGAATCTGATCTGCGTCATAGTGCTTTCCAAAACCATCCGTCAGGAAATTCTTTCCTATGAAAAGCTGCGAAAAAGGAAGACACCGCCTTTTTGCAGCAGATAGAAAAGCAGCTTTACAGATTGTATTTCGACGGATTCTGCGGTAAGATAAATTGATGTAATATGTGTGAAGCAAAGAGGTACAAGTGATTTGAATATTAATGAAATAGCAAAACTGCCAGGTGGACGGGGTGATTCTGGGGCAGCGGCTGGAAGGATGCTCCTGTGTTGGCGGTTGGGCTGAACCGAAAGAGAGGGTTTCCGGAAGCGCTGAAGGAAAAAATCTGATCTGTGCGCCAATTCGCATGAGGGAAGCGCAGTTCACAGTGTGGAATCCGGTTATGAACTGCGGTAACACAGGAACTGAAGATGGGCTATCGATTGATACCAAATACCGATGGAATAGGAATGGAGAGCAAAGGATGAAACTTGAATTTGACAGGGAAGAGCTGATGGATGTGATTGACCGTGTGGTTGAGAGAACCATGCGGATGGACCTTACCTGGGACTGGCCGTGCGGTGTGGCCTATTATGGGATCGCGGAAGTATATGAAAAGACCGGAAAGGAAAGCTACCTGAAAGTTTTAAAAGAGCGTGTGGATGAACTGGTCGAACTTGGAATTCCGAGCGTGTGGACGGTGAATGCATGCGCTATGGGACACTGTCTGATCACGCTGTATCAGGCGACGAAAGAACAAAAATACTGGGATCTGATCCAGAGTAAAACAGAGTATCTGCAAAGGGATGCACTTCGATTTGGTGATCATGTGCTGCAGCATACCGTATCTGCGAAGAATGATTTTCCCGAGCAGGCCTGGGCGGACACGCTGTTTATGGCAGCGCTCTTTTTGCTCCGTGTGGGTGTGATCAGGCAGGATGAGGAGCTGATCGAGGATGCTCTGAACCAGTGGTACTGGCATATCAATTATCTGCAGGATGAGACGACGGGGCTTTTCTATCACGGATACAATAATATCGAGAAAAGCCATATGTCCGGAATCTATTGGGGACGTGCAAATGCCTGGGCGGCATATACCATGTCAAAAGTAGGAAGTATCCTGCCGGAATGTTACTTATATCCGAAATACATGGATGTGGCGGGTTCACTTAACGAACAGCTTTCTGCGCTGAAACTGCTGTAGACAAAAAACGGACTCTGGAGAACCGTTTTGGATGATGAAGAATCCTATGAAGAAGTTTCCGCGTCGGCAGGAATTGCCGCAGCCATGGCGGAGCGGGGAAATCCGCTGCACACACGCTATGTGAATCGGGCGATCCGGGGAGTGCTGCAAAATATCAGCGAAGACGGCAGAGTGCGGAACGTTTCCGGCGGAACTGCGGTGATGAAAGATAAGGAAGGCTACAGAGCAATCCCGAGACGCTGGATACAGGGCTGGGGTCAGGGACTTGCACTGGCATTCTTTTCCGCAGTTCTCGTATCGGAAGAAAATGAGAAAGACGGTGCTCTTTAGGTAAGTTCGTTTTTCAGGAAAGCTCATTTTCCCGAAAGATTTTTCCAAGCTCCGCAAAGTCGCGGGTGTGTAAAAGCGCAAGAGAAAGAAGGATTCTCGCTTTCTGGGGAGGAAGTGTGTAAGCCGCGATGGAATTGGCAGAACGATCAAAATGTGAGGTAGGAGTGATCATTCCGTTCATCACCCGTGAAGAGCGTACCACCGGGATGGAAAGAGAAGAAATCTTTTCGATCCATTCTTCACTGAAATTTCCCGCACCGGTTCCGCAGATGACAAGTCCGTCACATCTGGAGGCAAAGTAATCCAGCACATCCGCGGGGGCATTGGTATAGTAGTAAGCGACATCCACCCGCGGAAGAGCGGACACATGGTCCAGAGAAAAGCAAAGTCTGCGGTACACCTGATTGTGATAATTATTATAGTAGAAACAAATCCGATCCTGAATATAACCCAGACAGGAAGGCGTTCTTCCGTCAAAGGCGTTGAGCTGGAAGGTGCTGGATTTGATCACATTTCTGCCGGAGTAAATGGTACCGCAAAAACAAACCAGAACATTTTGCCCGTAGGAGTGGGAATCTGCGGCGACAAAAATGGAGTCGTACAGATTGAGCATTCCGTCTGCACTGGTTGCGGAGGCCGGACGCATGGAGCCGGTGATGACAACCGGTTTCGGTGTCTGCAGGGTCAGAGACAGAAAATAGGAAATCTCATCCATCGTATCCGTCCCATGGGTGATGACAAAGCCGTCAATGGATGGGTCGGCAGCCAGATCATTGATGCGGCGGGCGAGAGAGATCCAGAGAGCTGTGGTCATATCATTGCTGTCCACATTGGCAAACTGTTCGTAAGAAAGAGTGATCTGGTCGCCCAGAGGCGGAAGCTGAGGAATCAACTCGTCTACAGCTAACTGCCCGGCGTCATAATTGGAAGCCTGCCCGGCATCTCCGATACCGGCAATGGTACCTCCAGTGGCGATAATATGAATATTGCGGATTTTCTTTTGCATATGAAGAAGAGTCCTTTCCGTTCGGTACTGTCAGGAAAACAGTCAAATAGTTGTTGTAATATCTGTTATTCTCTCATACATTCCCTGATGGGTCAAGAGAAACAAGGGAGCGGAAAGTATAACCCATGTCTTCCCAGCGGGTCAGGAGTTCATCGAGGATGGCGGCATTGGTGGAGGAAGTGCTGTGGAGCAGCACGATTGCTCCGGGGTGAATGCGGTTCAGAAGTTTTTCAAAGGCCTGCTCTTTGGTGGGCTGATTGTCCTGGTACCAGTCTACGTACGCAAGGCTCCAGAAGAAGGTGGTATAGCCCATCTCCTTTGCCATGGCAAGGTTTTCCTCACTGTATTTTCCCTGCGGCGGACGGTAATATCTGGTCATGTCAGTCCCTGTGATTTCTTTGTACAGGGCTTCCACCTTTCCAAGCTCCTCAGCAAAGGCTTCTTTGGTGGAGATCTTTGACATGTCCGGATGGGAATAGGTGTGATTGCCAACGATATGGCCTTCTTCAACCATTCGTTTGATCAGGTCAGGATTGGATGAGATAAAATTGCCGACAACGAAGAAGGTGGCTGGTACGTTGTGTTTTTTCAGAGCGTCCAGTATCGCAGCGGTATTGCCGTTCTCATAACCGGCGTCAAAGGTTAGATAAATCACTTTTTCACTGGTATCTCCTATGTAGTAGGCCTGATAGCGGAGCAGTTCTTCCGCGGTGGCATTGGCGACGGGAGTTTTGCCTTCCTCGGGAAAGCTAAGTCCCCAGTTCTCATCGGAAAGTGTGACGGAAACCTCTTTGGACCGGGCATTTGTCAGGCTGGATGCAAAGGTGCCAAGGACAAAAGCAGCGCAGAAAAGGAACGTAATGCGAAGCACTCTTCGGATCAGGATTCCGGAAATGGATAGTTTCGGGGCAGGAAAGTGCAATGGAGACATGAAAGAAGACTCCGATCTGTTTTTTATCAGTATATTTGGAAAGAGGCCTGTTTCATACCGGGGGACGCAAAATGATTTTACAGGAGCAGAGAAATAGCATATAATGGGATGTAAGGGTTCGTACTGCCGCTTGGATTTACAAGGAACCCGGAAAATACGAAAGAGGTTAGTTACTTTATATGACAAAATATGAGATCCTGAAGCAATACTTTGGATATGATACCTTTCGGGAAGGGCAGGAACTGCTGGTGGATGCTCTTCTGGAAGGAAGAGATGTCCTTGGAATTATGCCTACCGGTGCAGGCAAGTCTCTCTGTTATCAGATACCGGCGCTGCTAATGAGCGGGATCACGTTGGTCGTGTCTCCGCTGATATCACTGATGAAGGATCAGGTATCAACGCTGAATCAGGCAGGTATCCATGCAGCGTTTCTCAACAGCTCCCTAACCGCAGGACAGTATCGCACAGCGCTGTCGTATGCGCGCCAGGGAAGATACAAGATCATCTATGTGGCACCGGAACGGCTGCTCACAGAGGAATTTCTGACGGCGGCAATGGAGATGGACATTTCCATGGTGAGTGTGGATGAAGCCCACTGTATCTCTCAGTGGGGGCAGGATTTTCGGCCCAGTTATCTGCGTATATGTGATTTTGTGGAAAAACTGCCCAAAAGACCAGTGATCGGAGCCTTTACCGCCACGGCAACGAAAGAAGTGCAGGAAGACATTGAGGTGCTGCTCAATCTTGTGAATCCGGTGGTGCTGGTCACTGGATTTGACCGGAAGAATCTGCGGTTTGTGGTACAGCAGCCGAGGGACAAGTTTGCAGCCACGCTTTCCTATGTGGAGGAGCACAGCGGGGACTGCGGAATTATTTATTGCCTGACACGCAAAACGGTTGAGGAAGTCTGCGAAAAGCTTTTGCAGCGCGGATATTCTGCGACCCGATACCACGCAGGCCTCTCTGATCAGGAGAGGAAGGATAATCAGGATGATTTTCTCTATGACCGCAGACAGATCATGGTAGCGACGAATGCATTTGGTATGGGGATTGACAAATCCAATGTGCGCTATGTGATTCATTATAATATGCCGAAAAATATTGAGAGCTATTATCAGGAAGCCGGGCGGGCAGGAAGGGATGGACTGCCATCGGAATGTATCCTGCTGTATTCCGGACAGGACGTGGTAACAAACCAGTTTTTTATCGATCAGATGGAGCAGGAGGAGATGGATTACGAGACGGCAGCGCTGATCCGCGAACGGGAAAGAGACCGTCTGCGCAAGATGACCTTTTACTGCTTTACCAATAACTGTCTGAGAGATTATATTCTTCGCTATTTCGGGGAATACGGTTCCAATTACTGTGGGAACTGTTCCAATTGCCTGACGGAGTTTGAGACGGTTGACGTGACGGATGCTGCCAGATCCCTGATTGGATGCGTAAAGGAGTGCCGTCAGCGCTACGGAATCACCGTGGTCCTCGATACGGTACACGGAGCGGACACGGCAAAGATCCGGCAGTATCACATGAACGGGAATTCTCATTATGGAGAACAGAAAAAGATTCCGGTTTATCGTCTGCGCCAGATCATGAATGAGCTTCTGATCCGGGGGTATCTGACGGTTACGGAGGATATATACTCTCTTCTCCATCTGACGGAAAAATCGGAAGAGATCCTGGAGAGACAGGAGCAGATCTTCATGAAAATGGCCAAAGAACAGCAGCGGATACCAAAAGAGAAACAGGAGAAGAAGCAACGGACGATGTCCGGCGGAGAACTGTCCGGTGAGGACAGGGCTCTATTTGAAAAGCTGCGGGCACTGCGGATGGAAATTGCGCGGCAGGAAAAAGTACCGCCCTATATTGTTTTTTCAGATAAGACACTGGCACAGATGTGCCTCCTTCGGCCTGAAAATAAGACCGGTATGATGCGCGTCTCCGGGGTTGGCCAGATGAAATATGAAAAATACGGAACTCGTTTTCTGGAATGTATAAAAAATGCGTAAGACCTTTGATGGAGAGACCTATGGAAATGGAACAATTATCGCTTTTTGATCAGAAACCGCTGGATATGCCTCTGGCCAGTCGGATGCGTCCCGAAACGCTGGAGGAATTTGCCGGTCAGAAGCATCTGCTGGGCTCTGGAAAGATTTTGCGTCAGCTGATTGAGCAGGACCGGATTTCCTCCATGATTTTCTGGGGACCTCCCGGCGTGGGTAAAACGACACTTGCGGGAATCATTGCGAAGAGGACAAGGGCATCCTTTGTTACCTTCAGTGCTGTGACAAGCGGCATCAAAGAGATCAGGGAAGTTATGGCACAGGCGGAAAAAAACCGTCATATGCAGGAGAGAATGCTGGTATTTGTGGATGAGATCCACCGTTTTAACAAAGCGCAGCAGGATGCGTTTCTTCCCTACGTGGAGCGGGGCAGCATTATACTGATCGGTGCGACAACAGAGAATCCCTCTTTTGAGATCAATGCGGCTTTGCTCTCCAGGTGTAAGGTTTTTGTCCTGAATGCACTGACGGAACAGGATATCCTGCAGCTTTTGACGGGAGCCCTAAAGAGCCGGAAAGGATTTGGGGGTATGCCTGTCAGGATCGGAGAGGATCTGCTGATGGCGATTGCCCGGTTTGCCAACGGGGATGCAAGGACGGCTTATAATACCCTGGAGATGGCAGTACTGAACGGTGTCATTACAGCCGAGGGAACGGTAGTGACCAAAGAGGTGCTGACGCAGTGCACCAGCCGGAAATCCCTGTTGTATGACAAAAAGGGAGAGGAACACTACAACATCATCTCCGCACTTCACAAATCCATGCGCAACAGTGATCCCGATGCAGCGATCTATTGGCTTGCCCGTATGCTGGAAGCCGGGGAAGATCCCCTTTATGTGGCGAGAAGGCTGATTCGGTTTGCCAGCGAGGATGTGGGAATGGCGGACAGCCGTGCCCTGGATGTGGCGGTCAATACCTATCAGGCCTGCCATTTCATCGGAATGCCCGAATGTAGTGTCAATTTGTCCCACTGTGTGACTTATCTGGCAATGGCGCCAAAGTCCAATGCTCTTTACCTGGCGTATGAGACTGCCAAAACAGATGCACAAAAGAGCATCAGTGAGCCGGTACCATTGCAGCTGCGCAATGCTCCGACACGTCTGATGCAGGAGCTTCACTACGGGGAAGGGTATCAGTATGCCCATGATACGGAAGAGAAGGTTGCCAAAATGGAATGCCTGTCGTCATCGCTTCGGGGCAGAAGATATTATGAACCGACAGAACAGGGTGAAGAGAAGGACGTAAAGGAGAAGCTGGAATCTCTGAGAAAGTGGAAAGAAGGAGAAAAAAGCCTTTAACTCTTACAGAAGTTGTGGTATTTTAAACGTGATGATACTGTTTGACTAATTGTGAAAAGTTTCAGGAGAGGATGTATATTATGAAATTAATCGTAGCAGTGTTAAGAAAAGAGGATGAGAGTGATACCGTTGCGGAGCTGAACAAAAACGGGTTTTTTGTCACGGAACTTGCGACAACGGGAGGATTCTTAAGGGAAAAGAATACCACACTTCTCATCGGAACCGAAGACTGTAAGGTCGAGGCGGTGCTCAGCATTTTGCGGCAGGAGGCATCGGTCCGCAAATCGGTGACTTTTGCCACTTCGCCGATGGAGAGCGGGAATCTGTGTCCCGGCGGGAATTATTCAGTGCCGATCGATACACAGGTGGGTGGCTGCACCGTATTTGTGCTACCAATGGAAAAACTGGAAAAATTCTGATCGGGCGGATACTTCCCTGTCAGATATAGGGAAACAGGAGCAGTCCTGTGTGAGCATGCTTGCACAGGACTGCTCCTGTTTGCTTTACTTGCCCCGTGAGTACTCGGTCATGTTTTTTCGGTACCAGAGGGGGAGCATGGTTCTCTGACAGCGAGGATTCTTCCGCGCCTCGATCGCAATTGAATGAAAAAAAACGATCCACAGATCGACATAAGGATCCGGTGTGTTCTCGCTTTGATGGATCTGCTCCAGTTCGGCGCTGGTCATGGGAGTCAGATAATATTCCTCATCGGCTGGATGAACAACCGCAATGCTTCTGGTATCATCGATGATCATCCAGTTCTCAGAGGGAAGCCGGTCTGCGAAATGGGGTGCGATAAGTGTCAGTACATTACATTTTGGTTCTATGTGGCTGACCAGAATTTCATTCTCCACATTGGAAAAACGGAGAAATTCGATAAAGGCATGGGCTTCATTGGACACCTTTCTGGAAAGCTCAAAAGCGGCAATCACCGCAGGCTCCTGCAGCATATTCATGGCTTTTGCACCGTAGGAAAAGCCATAAAGAAGAAAGCGGTAAATGATATCGAGTCTCTCGCTCTGAAAAGACATGGCACAGCGGTAGATCATCTGGTAGGCGGGCACAGAAATCTTCCTGCGTATGGAACGCACCACACTGGCTGCTTTATCGGAGTCCTTTTCCACGTGACGGTATTCACAGAACAGCTCATAATTTCCCACCGGTTCGATCATCAGACGGATATTCCGGTGGCCGAGACGGGAACTCCAGGCGTCATAGATACAGGTCATCATGGATTCAAAATCAGGACTGCAGGTGAATATCGTCATAAATCATTCCTCTCAAACAAAGTCACATCTGTCCTGTAAGTGACATTTGAATATCACCGAAATCAGGCTGACGGTCAAAATGAAAATCGTCAAACAGTGACATCTGGTGATAAGTAACAGGATGCTCAATCTCCCAGTTCTTTTGGGAATCCTCCCCGGTGAGCTGCCGGGTAATAAAATTCTCCTCGATCTTCATGGAATACATCATCTTCCCGCTGCAGGTGATAAAGTACTTGGCGCGCTTTATTACAACGCCGATCCGCTTAAGATGTTCAAACGACAGGCGGGAACTATTGCGGCTGTTGACGATGCGCATGGCGGACTTTGTGCCGATTCCAGGCACTTTGAGGAGGTCAGCGTAAGAAGCGCTGTTCACCTCCACGGGAAACAGTTCCAGGTGGCGCAGCGCCCAGTCACACTTCGGATCCAGAAGAACATTGAAACTGGGATGCTGTTCATCCAGCAGATCCTTCACATGAAATCCGTAATAGCGCAGCAGCCAGTCGGCCTGGTACAGCCGGTGTTCCCGAAGGAGCGGCGGAGCAGTATCAGGATTCGGCAGAGAAGGATCTTCATTCAGCGGCACATAGGCAGAATAAAAAACGCGCTTCAGGTCATATTGCTGATACAGAAGCTGTGAGGTGGAAAGAAGCTGAAAATCCGTCTCTTTGGTGGCTCCAATGATGATTTGAGTGCTTTGTCCGGCCGGCACAAAGGGCTGATGGCGCTCATGTCTGGACACTGATCTGCCGGCGGGAGCAGAAAAACCGGCTTGACGGCTGAGAGTACGATCCGCGGATAAGGAGGCAGCGTCATCCGTTCCGGAAGCGGCAAGGAGACTCTCATCGGCTCCGCTGATCTCAAGACTGCTGCGGGTGTCAAAAATCGTATCTTTCAGGTAACGATTTCCCTGCGAACGTTCCATTAATGCCTCTTTTCCCTGCGTGAGACGGTATTCTGAGATCCCGTTCTGGATCTGGCGCATGGGACCTAAAATGGAACGATGAGTCTTATGAGGGGCGAGCGTCTGAAGTCCCTGTTTGGTGGGAAGCTCCAGATTGATACTCATACGGTCCGCCAGATAGCCGACCTTTTCGATCAGCTCCGGACTGGCACCGGGAATGGCCTTAACATGAATATAGCCGTTAAAGCGGTGCTGTGTTCGCAAAAGGGAAATGGTCTGAAAGATCATCTCCATGGTGATATTCGGACTCTTGTAGACGCCGGAGCTAAGAAAAAGCCCTTCGATATAATTGCGTCGGTAAAACTCTACCACCAGCTGGCAGATCTCCTCCGGTGTAAAGGTGGCACGAATGCGGTCATTGCTGGCACGGTTCAGACAATATTTGCAGTCGTAAACGCAGTCATTGCTGAGAAGAATCTTGAGCAGGGAAATACAGCGCCCGTCAGCAGCAAAGCTGTGGCAGATGCCTGCCGCACAGGAATTCCCGAGACTTCCCTTCTTTCCGCGCCGATCCACACCGCTGGAGGTGCAGGCGGCATCGTATTTGGCGGCGTCCGCCAGAATGTTCAGTTTTTCCTGTAAAGAGAGTGTCCTGGATACAATTTCCATAGTGGGGTCCTTTCCTGCGATTTCAATCTTCTGTAAAGTGGTGCTCTTTTGACTCTCCAAGTATATCACGAAACAAACAAATGTTCAAGAACAAATATTCGAATTAAATAGGAAAAAATAAGCCCATCCAACAAGCGGCTCTCCAATGACAAATATACCGTCAGGGAAGAAAACCGATCCGGATGGGCTAAATTTTTAACCAAACAGAGCGCCAAGTGCTCCAAAGACGCCGGAGCTTGCCAGCATCATGATGACACCGGCCAGAAGCACGCCGCCCATGACAGCCAGCACGCTGGTCTTGAAATCCATGTCAAGAATACTTGCGGCCAGAGTACCTGTCCAGGCACCGGTTCCCGGCAATGGTATGCCGACAAAGAAAAACAGTGCGAGAGGAAGTCCGCGTCCTGCTTTCGCCTTCAGCTTCTGTCCGCCGTGTTCTCCTTTCTGCAGACACCAGGTAAAGAAGGAACCGATATATCTCTTGTCACAGCCCCAGAGAAGAACCTTTCGTGCAAACAGAAAAATCACCGGAACCGGAAGCATATTTCCGATAATAGCGACCAGATAGGAAGGCAGTATGGGGAGCCCAAAAGCAACCGCATAGGGAAGGGCGCCTCGCAGCTCAATCAGCGGTACCATAGAAATCAAAAAAACAATCAGATAACTCTTGAACAAAACAAAACCTCACTTTCTTTCATACATAATGCGTCACCATGTACTATTCTACCTTCCGTATGCCTGTTTGTCCAGAAAAATATCATGCAGCCTGTTACTGTTCAAACGACAACGTACGCTGTGCCGAAAATAGATATCCACGCAGAAGCGCTCTCGCTCCTTCAAAACGCCGCAACTTAATAAGCTGGGCTTTTATCAAGCCCAGCTCATTAAGTTGCCATGCATGTAAAAGGTCCGTCGGACCTTTCGTTTTAGGATCATCGGTATACATGAAGTATACGCAGCACTTTCACCAGCTTTGTTCCCATCGGCATTTTTTTCATTTCCGCCTCGGTTGTTCCGGTTACAACTACATAAGCTACCATATACACCAGCACCGCAATCACGATCGCAATGATCATGCAGATGGACGGTCTTTTCGTAATCACGAACAAACCATAATAGACAATCCAGGTGATCACACCCATGATTGCGGAGGCTGCCAGCGGTTTCAGATAGGTATCGCGGAACTCATTTTTGAAGCGCAGGTATTTGCGGATCGATAAATTATTCAGCACACACATGCTCACTGAGAACAGAATGCAGGCGATCTGAACACCGTAGATTCCCGCCTTCGGGAAGAAAAACAGAATCAGGCAAACAGCCAGAATATTCACGCCAAGAGAAATCGCGGCATTTCTAAGCGCAATTTTCTGCATTCCGATGGATTGCAGCGCACTGTTGGTAATCGTGGATAGCGCGGAAAACACAACTGACACAGAGCCTACCAGAAGGAGCTTTCCGGAAAGATCCGAGCAGGACGGAAACAGTACTCCTGTAATCGGAAAGCTGAGGACCGCAAGGCCTACCGCCGCGGGAATGGAAATAAACATCGTCAGGCGAATCGTCTCCAGAATCTTCTTGTTTGCTTCTTTCAGATTTCCGGTCGCATGGCAGGAAGAAAGCTCCGGCATCATTGCGGAAGCACTGGCACTTGCCATGGCAAGGGGAACATTGATCAGTGTCACATAATAATTGGAAAATTCTCCATAGGATGCATTCAGAACTTCTTTTGAGACGCCATGATAGCCAAGGATCGTAAAGTAAAGATAGTTGTCCACATAAGAGTTGCAGTTATAGATAAATGTAGTAAAGATGACCGGTGTCACCATCAGAAACAGTATCTGGAAGATCTCCTTGTAGGACTCTTCCCGATGTCTCGTATCCTTTGCCACTCTTCGCAAAATCTGCTTTCTGTTGACGCCATACACGATCAGCATAAAGATCAGGCCGGCCAGTACGCCCGCGCCGGTACCAAGAGTGCCTCCGGCCGCGCCGTAGACACCGCGTTCTGTCTCAGTAGATGCAAACATCGAGATAAACAGATACGCAGCTCCGATACTGACAATCGCATTCAGGATCTGTTCCACAATCTGAGAGATCGAGGTCGGCATCATCGTATTATGTGCCTGGAAATACCCGCGGAGCACACCAAGAATTGCGGAGAGAAAAATCGTAGGTGCAAGTACACGCAGCGCAAGCAGCGCGTTCTGCTGATTGTAGGGAAGCAGAAATTTGCCTCCGAAAAATGCCACAAGAGCCGCAACACCGCCGACGATTACAGCATAAATCAGTGCGCCGTAAAAAACACGGTGAGCATTTCGGTATTCCTTCAGCGCCAGACGTTCTGACACAATTTTCGACACCGCCATAGGAATACTGTAAGAAGAGATCAGCAGCAGAATCGTATAAAGATTGCTGGCTGTACTGTAATATCCCAGCCCCTCATTTCCGATCGCAACACCCAGAGGGGAGCGATACAAGAGACCGATCACCCTCGAAACAATCGTTGCAATCATCAGAACAGAAGTATTTCTCAATAAGGTATTTTTCTTACTCATGCTTTGTTAACTCCCCGGACTACATTCTCGATCTGCCAGTCGATCGGTGTCAGTCCGTTTTTTTCTAAATAGTCATTTGTTTTGGAAAAAGGACAGCTTCCGAAGAATCCACGGTATGCCGACAGCGGACTCGGATGAGCTGACTCCAGAACCAGATGTCGTGGATTGGTGATCATCGCTTTTTTTCTCTGTGCCGGTTTTCCCCAGAGAATAAAGACCATCGGACGATCCAGTCCGGCAAGTACATGGATTGCCGCATCGGTAAATTCTTCCCAACCGATATCCTTGTGGGAATTGGCCTGATGAGCCCGAACCGTCAACACCGTATTCAGCATCAGTACCCCCTGCCTTGCCCATTTCTCCAGATAACCGTTATTTGGAATATAACAGCCCAGGTCACTCTCAAGTTCCCGGTAAATGTTCACAAGCGACGGCGGTATATCCACTTCCGGCTTTACCGAAAAGCAAAGGCCATGGGCCTGCCCCGGTTCATGATACGGATCCTGCCCCAGAATGACGACCTTGACCTGTTCGAGCGGTGTAAAGTGAAAAGCATTAAAAATATCATCCGCCGGAGGATACACGGTGTAATTCTGGTATTCTGCTCCCACTGTTTTGAACAGTTTTCTATAATATTCTTTGGAAAATTCTCCTTTCAGGGCATTTGCCCAGCTTCCGCTAAGTGGCGGCATCAGCTTTCATCCTTTCTCTTTCGCAAATTATATCCGCATGGGAACGCCGCGTCCGGCAAGGTATTCCTTGACTGTCCGGATCTCCAGCTCCTTGTAGTGGAACAGGGACGCCGCCAGTGCGGCATCAGCTTTTCCATACGTCAGCGCATCATAAAAATGTTCCAGCTTTCCGGCACCACCGGAGGCAATCACCGGAATACTGACATTTTCTGCAATGGCTCTGGTCAGCGCGATATCATAGCCGGCTTTGGTGCCGTCACAGTCCATACTGGTCAGAAGAATCTCACCGGCACCTAACGACTCTGCCTTTCTCGCCCATTTGACTGCATCGATTCCCATATCCACGCGGCCTCCGTTTTTGTAAATATTCCATCCATCGCCGTCCGCTCTTTTCTTGGCATCAATCGCGACTACGACACACTGACTGCCGAATTTCATCGCTGCATCGTGAATCAGCGCCGGATTGTTGATTGCGGAGGAATTGATGGAAATCTTGTCTGCTCCCTCGCGCAGCAGCATACGGAAATCATCCACCGTGCGGATTCCACCGCCGACCGTAAACGGGATAAACACATTGGCAGCTACCTTGCGGACCATATCCACCACCGTGCCGCGGTTATCCGACGAAGCCGTGATATCCAGAAACACAATCTCGTCCGCTCCGGCTGCATCATACGCTTTGGCGATCTCCACCGGATCCCCGGCATCCTTCAGGTTGACAAAATTAACACCTTTCACTACCCGTCCATGATTAACATCCAGACAGGGAATTATACGTTTTGTAAACATTTGCTTTCGTTCTCCTTTCCAAGGGATGCAAAATTACGCAGAATGGCAAGACCCACTTTGGAACTCTTCTCCGGATGGAACTGGCAGGCAAACACCTGCCCCTGCTCCACTGACGCGTGAATCAGTGTGCTGTACTCGGTCGTTGCTTTTACAATCTGCTCATCCTGTGCCTCCAGATAATAGGAATGAACGAAGTATACATAAGACTGTTCCGGGATGCCCGCAAACAGACGGCCCTGATTCTGCAGATGTATGGAATTCCAGCCCATGTGCGGAATCTTCAAGCCCTCATTATCCGGAATACGGAGAATTCTGCCTTTCAGGATCCCCAGACCTTCCACACCCGGACTCTCTTCACTGCTTTCAAAAAGCAACTGTAGTCCCAGACAAATCCCGAGAAAAGGAGTCTGCTTCTCCACGATCTTATGTATCACATCTACCAGACCATAACGGTGCAGATTCTCCATGGCGTCTCCAAAACTCCCGACACCCGGCAGGATCACCTTGTCAGCGGAAAGCAGTTCCTCCGGATCTCTGGAAAGGATCACATCCTCCCCGAGAAGCATCAGTGCTTTCTCAACGCTTTTAATATTTCCGGCATCATAATCAATCAGTGCTATCATGGGCATTCTCCTTGTCTGTCGTACTGTAACAAAAGTTAAAAATATTGTAACATAGAACACTGGAAAATTCAAACTTGGGAACCCGTATTTTTACACAAAGTTGCCGGTTATTCACCCTTGTTTTTCGTGGAAACCACTGTCGGAAGCTGTAAAACAATCCAGTGCCTGACAGATAAGAGAGGGAAGCTGCTTTAGCTTCCCTCTCTTAATCGAAATCATTATCCGTTTTCTCACTCTGACTGTGTAACTTTATGAATATGTTCGTTTTCCACAATTTGATTGCTGATTCTTTCTTTTTCCTGTAACCACAGCTCTACCTTGTCATTCCATTCCATAGATTCGTCCAGTGTAGCTAAATATGCCTGTTCCTGATCGTCGTAAAATTTCCGAATTACAAACTTATGTCTGGATATGTCTCGCACTTGTTCGCAATACTCCTCAATTCCTCCGGCAGCTTCCACCATAGGTTTTATTTCATCCAGTCCATTTACTTCCCCATGCGGATCTGTATCATTATACATATCTTTCAGTAATTCAAAATATTCATCCAGTTCCTGATCGCTGCAAGTATACCCCTGTTGTGCCGCATAATAGTATTCGCTTTTGGTTTTGCATAATTCCTGATAGGCCTGTTCTTCCGAATTCGGACTTTTCAAAATTGCATACACTTCCATTTTCCAGTCCATTTCTGACTGTGTAATTACAATATGATCACCAACTGCATAATGATTACTCTGTGAACCATTCCCATCGGAAGCAGTTTCATCTTCTTGAAACAAAGTATTATCTGAAAGGATGGACCCCATTTCTTCCAATTGTTTTTTACTTGTGAATTCTGACGCTTTTATGCTTTTCGTAACACAAGTAATCAGTAATACACCAAGAATCACTCCACTTGCCGCTAATACTTTATTCTGCATCTTCTTATTTATCATAGCAATTCCCTCCTCTTCTCCATCATATGAGCTGTCCGACAAATGAGCCTGACATCGATTTTTCCGTGCTTTGCATTCCCAAAATCGACGAAAACATCATATGGATCACGTTAAGGTCACTTCCTGGCAAATCATGAAACTCTTTCACCTATTTTCTTTCAGCAGCCGCAGTTGCAGAAGTTGGTATCTGTCGGCTAAAACTGCTCACTCCCTCTAAAAAATTATTACGTTAATCGTATTGTTATCTGTGATGCTCGATTTGACATGTTTACTACCTATTTATTATAATATTCCTTCACTTTGCTATTGTCAATTATATATAAGTTACTTGTTTTCCATGCAATGAGCTGAAGTCTGAACAGTAACATTTGAGGGAAAAAGAGGTAATTTCTTCGCAGGTAGTGACTTTCTTTTTATGGTGCAGTGCTATATAATACAGTAGATTTGCGGTACTATTTTTGGAACGAAAAAGAAAAATAAAAACGCCCGCATATGACGGGCGTTTTTTTCAGGCGTCTTTTTCGCCTTCGCACTCCTTCTGGAGATTTTTGTTTGCAGTGGAGAGCATCAGCTTGATCCGGTTCAGCTGGTTTACCTCGGAAGCGCCGGGATCGTAGTCGACAGCTACGATATTTGCCTTCGGGTATTCCTTTCGGATGGCTTTGATGACACCCTTTCCGACGATGTGATTCGGAAGGCAGGCAAACGGCTGGATGCACACGATATTGTATACTCCACCATGGATCAGCTCCATCATCTCTCCGGTCAGGAACCAGCCCTCTCCGGTCTGATTGCCGCATGAGACGATCGGGGAAGCGTATTTTGCCAGCTCATGGATATCTGCGGGCGGATCAAAATGTTCACTCTTTTTGAACTCTTCCACAGCTGCGCTGCGCAGGAAATTAATCAGTTTGATACCTGCATTTCCAAGCATGGAGGAGGTCTTCCTGAATCCGAGGTTTTCTACTTTGAAATTCGTGTTGTAGAAGCAGTAGCAGAAGAAATCCAGCAGATCCGGAACGACCGGTTCTGCGCCTTCCTTTTCCAGCAGCTCTGCCAGGTGGTTGTTGGCAGCCGGAAGGAATTTTACAAGGATCTCACCTACAATGCCGACTCTCGGTTTCTTTTCATCGGTGATCGGAATGTGGTCAAAATCGCGGATCATGGTGCGGCAGATCTGCTTAAACCGCGTATGGCTTAGCCTTTTTTGTGATACGAATTCTTTACAGATCTTTTCCCATTTTCTATGTATCCGGTCTGTGGTACCTTTTTTCTGCTCGTATGGACGCATGCGGTACACGCATTTCATCAGGATGTCACCGAATTCCGCCGCATAGCAGAGGCGAAGCGCCAGATCCGGTGTGATCTTGAAGCCGGGATTTTCCTCAAGGCCGCTCAAATTGATGGAGATGACCGGAATCTGTCCCATGTCCGCCTTTTCCAGAGCCCGCCGGATGAATCCGATATAGTTGGAAGCACGGCATCCGCCTCCGGTCTGACTCATGATGACAGCGACTTTATCCAGATCATATTTTCCGGAGAGCAGTGCCTGCATAATCTGTCCGACTACCATCAGGGAAGGATAGCAGGCGTCGTTGTTGACGTATTTGAGCCCCACATCGACTGCGTTCTTATTGTCATTCGGAAGTACTTCCAGATTGTATCCGGCGGCGTTAAAAGCCGGCTCCAGGATCGAGAAGTGGATCGGCGACATCTGCGGACAGAGTATCGTGTAATTTTTACGCATTTCCTTCGTAAACGGCACTTTTTTGATGGAAGCCGGAAGGATATCTCTGGCGGCATCTTTCTTTTCGTGTGCCCGGATTGCGGCAAGCAGGGAGCGGACACGGATTCTTGCGGCGCCAAGGTTATTTACCTCATCAATCTTCAGGCAGGTGTAGATCTTTCCGCTGTTTGTCAGAATCTCATATACCTGATCTGTGGTGACGGCATCCAGACCGCAGCCAAAGGAATTCAGCTGGATCAGATCCAGATCCTCCCGTGTCTTCACGAAGTTTGCAGCGGCGTACAGTCTTGTGTGATACATCCACTGGTCATTGACGCGCAGCGGCCGCTCCAGTGGAGCCAGATGGGATACGGAATCTTCGGTCAGCACACACAGTCCGTAGGAATTGATCATATCCGGAATTCCGTGATGGATTTCGGGATCGATATGGTACGGACGGCCTGCCAGCACGATACCCTGCCGTCCGGTCTCTCTCATATACTGCAGCGTTTCTTCGCCCTTCTTCTGAATATCTCTGCGCACAGCAGCCATTTCTTCCCATCCGTCGTGTACGGCTGCCCGGACTTCTTCTTCCGGAATCGTGGAAAACTCTTTTACCAAACCTTTTGCGAGAATCTCTTCACTGGTAAATGCCAGAAACGGATTTCGGAAGGTGATGGAATCGTCGGATAATTCATCGACGTTGTTTTTGATATTCTCTGCATAGGAAGTTACGATGGGGCAGTTATAATGATTTACCGCCTCCGGAAATTCGTTCCGCTCATATGGTATGCAGGGATAGAAAATAAACTGTATGCCGTGGCGGAGCAGCCAGGTGATATGGCCGTGGGCCAGCTTCGCAGGATAGCATTCGGATTCGCTGGGAATCGATTCAATGCCAAGTTCGTAGATCTTCCGGTTGGAGGTCGGTGAAAGCACAACCTGGTATTTGAGCTTCGTAAAGAAGGTATGCCAGAACGGATAGTTCTCAAACATGTTCAGGACTCTCGGGATACCCACTTTTCCCCGGACTGCTTCATCTTCCGGAAGAGATTCATAGCCGAACACTCTCTTATATTTGTATTCGAACAGATTCGGAATGTGATCTTTGTTCTTTTCCTTCCCGATTCCGCGTTCACAGCGGTTGCCGCTGATATACTGACGGCCGCCGGAGAATTTGTTGATGGTCAGACGGCAGCTGTTGGTACAGCCCTTGCAGTTTGCCATCGTTGTGGAATACTTCAGCGCATTGATCTTGTCAATGGAAAGCATGGTCGTTTCTTTGTCAGCACAGTATCGTTCTCTGGCGATCAGGGCAGCTCCGAAAGCACCCATGATGCCGGCGATATCCGGGCGGATGGCTTCGCAGTCGGCGATCCGCTCAAAACTGCGCAGAACCGCATCATTGTAGAAGGTTCCTCCCTGAACAACGATATGGCGTCCAAGCTCTGTGGCATCGGAAACTTTGATTACTTTGTACAGTGCATTTTTGATAACGGAATAGGCAAGTCCGGCGGAGATATCGGCAACCGTTGCACCTTCTTTCTGCGCCTGCTTTACCTTGGAGTTCATAAATACCGTACAGCGGGTGCCAAGATCAATGGGATGGCTGGCAAACAGCGCTTCATGCGCGAAATCCTGTACGCGGTAATTCAGAGACTGGGCAAAGTTTTCGATAAAGGAACCGCAGCCCGAGGAGCATGCCTCATTGAGCTGTACACTGTCGACGGTGCCGTTTTTGATTTTGATGCACTTCATATCCTGACCGCCGATGTCCAGAATACAGTCTACCTCCGGGTCAAAGAATGCGGCCGCATAGTAGTGGGAGATGGTTTCCACCTCGCCTTCATCCAGCAAAAGTGCCGCTTTGATCAACGCCTCCCCGTATCCCGTGGAGCAGGACCAGGCGATGCGGGCGGAATCGGGCATCTGCTCATAGATTTCCTGGATGGCACGAATGGAAGTCGCAAGAGGATTGCCGTGGTTGTTGCTGTAAAAAGAATACAGAAGGGAACCGTCTTCCCCGACAAGCGCCGCTTTCGTGGTGGTGGAACCGGCATCGATTCCGAGATAGCAGTTGCCCTCATAGGTGGAAAGATCGGAGGTGACCACATTGTTGACACTCTGGCGGTTCAGGAATTCAGCATATTCCTGCTGGTCTTTGAAAAGAGGCTCCATGCGGGCTACTTCAAAGTCCATGGCAACTTTTTCTTCCAGCCGTTTTTTCAGGGCCAGAAGGGAGACGCTGGTCTTTCCGTCGGCGTTCATGGCAGAACCGATGGCGGCGAACAGATGAGAATTGTCAGGGGCAATCGTGTGTTCCTCGTCCAGCTTCAGCGTGCGGACAAAAGCAGCCTTTAGTTCTGAGAGAAAGTGGAGAGGTCCGCCGAGAAATGCCACGTGGCCGCGAATCGGCTTTCCGCAGGCCAGGCCGGAGATTGTCTGATTGACCACAGCCTGGAAAATAGAGGCGGACAGATCTTCCTTGGTCGCTCCGTCATTGATCAGAGGCTGAATATCCGTCTTGGCAAAGACACCGCAGCGTGCGGCGATCGGATAGATTGCTTTATAATGTTTTGCGTATTCATTCAGTCCGGTGGCATCCGTCTGAAGAAGAGAGGCCATCTGGTCAATAAAAGATCCGGTACCTCCCGCGCAGATTCCGTTCATACGCTGTTCCACATTGCCGCCTTCAAAATAAATAATCTTTGCGTCCTCGCCGCCAAGCTCGATGGCAACGTCTGTCTTGGGAGCCAGTGCCTTCAGAGAGGTCGATACTGCGATAACCTCCTGAACAAACGGAATTTCCAGATGCTTTGCAAGAGTCAGACCACCGCTGCCCGTGATTACCGGAAGCAGTGTCAGCTCTCCGAGAACTTCATAGGCTTTTCCAAGCAGATTTGCCAGAGTTTCCTGAATGTTTGCGAAATGTCTCTCATAATCAGCAAATAAAAGCTTTTGTTCTTCGTCAAGAATTGCGATTTTAACAGTTGTGGAACCGATATCGATTCCAAGGGTGTATTTTTGTTCACTCATAGATTTTTCATAACTCCTTTTGGGAATCCCATCATCCGGTCGAAAGACCCAGGCTGGACGGATGATATATTCTATGGGATCTCGATAGTAATTTATAATAAGAAAGAACCTTACACATTATACGACAAAAAAATCGGAAATACAATCGTGAAAACAGAAGGTGTTCTAAAAAAAGTATAAACCTGGTTGCTGTTCAGACGGCAACGAACGCTGAGCTTAAAAATAGAGCGTTGAAAAAATGTGGGTTTCCCTGTATAATAGGAAAAGATTCGCGTAAGGAAGCGTTTGTTTGATGGACGCTGTGAGAATGAACAACGGAGGAATTCGAGAGATTATGTATAAAGTGCTTAAAATGGAAGGCCGCGCGAAGCGCGCACAGCTCGAGACCGTACACGGAACTATCGAGACGCCGGTTTTTATGAATGTGGGAACGGCGGCTGCGATCAAAGGAGCCGTTTCCACCATGGACCTGCAGGAGATCGGTACCCAGGTGCAGCTGTCCAATACGTACCATCTTCATGTAAGACCGGGAGATGAGATCGTGAAGAAAATGGGAGGTCTGCACAAATTTATGGTGTGGGACAAACCGATTCTGACCGATTCCGGCGGCTTCCAGGTTTTTTCCCTGGCAGGTCTTCGGAAAATCAAGGAGGAGGGTGTCTATTTCCATTCTCATGTTGACGGAAGAAAAATTTTCATGGGTCCGGAGGAGAGTATGCAGATCCAGTCGAATCTGGCTTCCACAATCGCAATGGCGTTTGACGAGTGTCCCTCCAGTGTGGCAGACAGAAGTTATGTACAGAATTCGGTGGATCGCACAGCCAGATGGCTGCTGCGCTGCAAGGCAAAAATGACGGAACTGAATCAGAGGGAAGATACCATCAACAAACAACAGCTGCTGTTTGGCATCAATCAGGGAGCAATCTATCCGGATATCCGCATCGACCATGCGAAGCGAATCTCAGAGATGGAGCTGGATGGCTATGCGGTAGGCGGTCTGGCAGTGGGAGAAACCCACGAGGAAATGTACCACATTCTGGAAGAAGTAGTCCCCTATCTGCCCAAGGAAAGGCCAACCTACCTGATGGGTGTGGGCACACCGGCGAACATTCTGGAAGGGGTAGAACGAGGTATCGACTTCTTTGACTGTGTTTATCCCAGCAGAAACGGACGCCATGGCCATGTATATACCAACCAGGGGAAATTAAACCTGTTTAATCAGAAATATGAGCTTGACCCAAGGCCGATCGAAGCAGGCTGCCAGTGCCCAGCCTGCCGTCATTACAGCAGAGCTTACATCCGCCATTTGCTGAAAGCCAAAGAGATGCTGGGTATGAGACTCTGTGTACTTCATAACCTGTACTTCTACAACACAATGATGACAGAGATCCGTACAGCCCTGGACGAGGGAAACTTCGCCTCCTACAAACGCGCAAAGCTGCAGGGATTTCAGGAAAACGACGGTACCCGCCGGTGATTTTGTGAATTTTTGATAAAAAGGCTTGCCCATTTTACAGTAGTTGTGTATTATGGTAATAGTGTCTGATTTTGTGGGTAAATGGTCTGGTCAGACAGCGAGAACAAGGAAGCAGGAGGAAGAAAGATGTTTTTTGCAGATGCAACCAGTACACAGGCCGGCGCTATGAGCGGCGGAATGCTGATCATGTGGATCGTAATCATGTTTGGTATGATGTATTTCCTGATGATTCGTCCCCAGAAGAAGGAGCAGAAGAAACTTCAGGCAATGCTCAATGATATGGAAGTTGGCGATGCAGTGGTAACGACCAGCGGTTTTTATGGAATTGTCATTGACATCACCGATGATGACGTTATCGTAGAGTTTGGCAATAACAAGAATTGCCGTATTCCTATGAGAAAGACTGCGATTTCAGAGGTTGAGAAACCGGAGCTTGCGCAGGCGTCAGAAGATAAAGCTGATAAGAAAGCTGAGAAAACGAAGAAATAATTCAGAGAAAAAGCAGGATAAGGAAAACCGCTGCAGCCTTTTTGGCAGAGCTCCTCTTTTATCACAGGAGTGAACTGGCAAATGTGCTGCGGCGGTTTTCTTTCTTTTGTTTGACTCGTGAAGTTTTTGGGATTTTTCTGTGCTTAAGGGAATTATTTCGGCTTTATCGGGGAAAATAAGGGATTTCCCTCTTTTTGTCCGGAATTATATATTGAAATAACGGAAAAAATGACGTATAATTAATGACTAATACTGAATTGCGTTGCAGGGATGTCAGTAGGATAGGAAGCAATCGAAGGAAAAGAGGGAGAAATACTATGGAATACCGCATTGGATTAATACACGGAGACGGTATCGGACCTGAGATCGTAGAAGAAGGGAAAAAGGTACTGGATGCCATTTGTGAAAAATACGGACACACGTTTCATTACACGAATTTACTGCTTGGCGGTGCATCGATCGATGTGCACGGAGTGCCGCTGACGGACGAAACCATTGAGGAAGCGAGAGCATGCGATGCTGTGCTGATGGGTTCGATCGGCGGAGATGCAAAGACATCTCCCTGGTACCGGCTTTCCCCGGATAAGCGGCCTGAGGCGGGACTTTTGAAGATTCGCAAGTCTCTGGGACTGTTTGCGAATCTGCGCCCGGCTTATCTGTATCAGGAACTCAAAGCGGCATGCCCGTTGAAAGAAGAGATAATCGGAGATGGGTTTGATCTGCTGATTATGAGAGAACTGACCGGAGGTCTGTATTTCGGAGAGCGCAGCACCGTCGAGGAAAACGGTGTGCGAAAAGCTACCGATACACTTACATACAATGAGAACGAAATACGCAGAATTGCCATCCGCGCTTTTGATATTGCTATGAAGCGAAGCAAAAAGGTGACCAGTGTGGACAAATCTAATGTGCTGGATTCATCCAGACTCTGGAGAGCTGTTGTGGAAGAAGTCGCAAAGGATTATCCGGAAGTGACTCTGGAGCATATGCTGGTGGATAACTGCGCAATGCAGCTGGTCCGCAATCCGGGTCAGTTTGATGTGATCCTGACAGAGAACATGTTTGGTGACATCCTCTCTGATGAGGCAAGTATGGTGGCAGGCTCGATCGGGATGCTTTCTTCCGCGAGCCTGAACGAGACAAAGTTCGGTCTGTATGAGCCAAGCCACGGTTCTGCTCCGGATATCGCCGGAAAGAATATTGCCAATCCGATTGCCACGATTCTGTCAGCAGCTATGATGCTTCGCTATTCTCTCGATCTGGATACAGAAGCGGCAGCAGTTGAGAACGCCGTTCAGAAGATCCTGAGCGAAGGTTACCGTACTGTGGACATTATGTCTGAGGGATGCAGAAAAGTCTCCACCAGCGAGATGGGAGATCTGATCGCAGGAGCGCTTTGATTGTTCATTTGTTATAGAATCTCTACAGGGTTTTACCCGGCGAAAATGAATATGGAAATTTGTGAATGAAAAGGAGAAATGTCATGAAAAGTGATGCAGTGAAAAAAGGGATTGCCCAGGCGCCGCAGCGTTCTCTGATGCGGGCACTGGGTCTGACAGAAGAGGAAATGGAAAAACCTCTGGTAGGTATTGTCAGCTCTTACAATGAAATTGTTCCCGGCCATATGAATCTGGATAAGATTACCGAGGCAGTGAAGCTGGGAGTTGCCGCTGCAGGCGGTACTCCGATCGTATTCCCGGCGATCGCTGTCTGTGACGGAATTGCCATGGGACATATCGGAATGAAGTATTCTCTGGTTACCCGTGATTTGATTGCTGATTCTACGGAGTGTATGGCACTGGCGCATCAGTTTGATGCTCTGGTATGCATTCCAAACTGCGATAAAAATGTTCCGGGTCTTTTGATGGCGGCAGCAAGAATCAATGTTCCGACCGTATTTGTCAGCGGAGGCCCGATGCTGGCAGGACATGTAAAAGGTGAGAAGAGAAGTCTTTCGAGCATGTTCGAGGCAGTTGGCTCCTACGCGGCCGGAACGATGAGCGAGGAAGATGTTTATGAATTTGAGTGCAAGACCTGTCCGACCTGTGGTTCCTGCTCCGGTATGTATACCGCAAACAGCATGAACTGCCTGACAGAGGTGCTTGGCATGGGATTGCAGGGCAACGGAACGATTCCTGCGGTATATTCCGAGCGTTTGCGCCTGGCAAAGAGGGCAGGTATGAAGGTGATGGAGCTGCTTGAGAGAAATATCCGTCCAAGCGATATCATGACAAAAGAAGCGTTTTTAAATGCTCTGACCGTGGATATGGCACTTGGATGCTCCACCAACAGTATGCTGCATCTTCCGGCGATTGCCCATGAAGCCGGCGTGGAGCTGAGTCCGGAGATGGCAAACGAAATCAGTGAGAAGACACCGAACCTGTGTCATCTGGCACCGGCAGGTCATACCTATATCGAGGAGCTTAATGAGGCCGGCGGTGTCTATGCCGTGATGAATGAGCTCAACAAACTGGGTCTGCTCCATACCGAATGTATGACAGCGACCGGAAAGACCGTTGGTGAAAACATCGAGGGATGCGTCAATAAGAATCCGGAAGTGATCCGTCCGGTTGAAAATCCGTACAGCAAAACCGGCGGAATTGCGGTTCTGAAGGGCAACCTGGCGCCGGACACCGCAGTGGTAAAACGTTCTGCTGTAGTGCCGGAGATGCTGGTACACGAAGGACCTGCGAGAGTCTTTGACTGCGAGGAGGATGCCATCGAGGCGATCCGCGGAGGAAAGATTGTTCCGGGTGATGTGGTTGTCATCCGCTATGAGGGTCCAAAAGGCGGCCCGGGCATGCGCGAAATGCTGAATCCGACTTCTGCAATTGCAGGCATGGGACTTGGCTCTTCCGTAGCTCTCATTACAGACGGACGGTTCTCAGGAGCTTCCAGAGGAGCTTCGATCGGTCATGTCAGCCCTGAGGCAGCTGAGGGCGGCCCGATTGCTCTTGTGGAAGAGGGCGATCTGATTCGCATCAATATTCCGGAACATAAGCTGGAACTGGCAGTGTCAGACGAAGAGCTGGCACGCCGCAGAAGCGTATGGCAGCCGCGTGAGCCGAAGGTAACAACCGGTTATCTTGCGAGGTATGCAAAGATGGTCTCCAGTGCAAGCAAAGGAGCGATTCTGGAGTTCTGAAAAATGAGACAGCCGTCCGACAGAAGAAGAAGTTTTCTTTGTCGGAGGGCTGCTTTGTACTATACATTTCAATAAAGCAGGAGGAAGAGTGTAATGGAATTAACAGGATCACAGATCGTCATCGAATGCCTGAAGGAACAGGGTATAGACACCGTATTTGGCTATCCGGGAGGAACGATCCTGAATATTTATGATGAATTGTATCGCCACCCGGAGATCCATCATATTCTGACATCCCATGAGCAGGGCGCTGCTCATGCGGCTGACGGATATGCGAGAGCGACCGGAAAAGTCGGAGTCTGCATGGCAACCAGTGGCCCGGGTGCCACAAATCTGGTAACCGGTATTGCAACAGCTTATATGGATTCTTCGCCGGTCGTAGCCATCACCTGCAATGTGGGAAAACCACTGCTTGGAAAAGACAGTTTCCAGGAAATTGATATTGCCGGTGTGGCAATGCCGATCACAAAGCACAGCGTGATCGTCAAAGAAATCTCCGTACTTGCGGATACATTGCGCAGAGCTTTCCGGATCGCGAAAAGCGGCCGTCCGGGACCTGTCCTTGTGGATATCACAAAGGACGTGACTGCAGCGAAATATGAATATGAGCCGGTTACACCCGAAGAGATTCTTCCTGTGACAGAGACAATTAACGAAGAAGCCATCGATGAAGTGGTAAAAATGATTCAGGCATCCAAAAAGCCCTACATCTTTGTGGGCGGAGGATCCATCCTGTCCGGTGCGGCCAAGGAGGTCAGAGAGTTTGCTCATAAGATTCAGTCACCTGTTTGCGACAGTCTGATGGGAAAGGGCGCTTTCCCGGGAACGGATGACCTTTATACCGGCATGCTTGGCATGCATGGCACCAAAACCTCCAATTACGGCGTGACAAAATGCGATCTTCTGATTGTCCTTGGAGCACGTTTTTCAGATCGTGTTACCGGAAATGCGTCCAGATTCGCGTACAATGCGAAAATTGTACAGATCGATGTGGATGCAGCAGAGATCAACAAAAATGTGATCGTGGATTCTTCGATCATTGGAGATGTCAGAGAGGTATTAAAAAAACTGAATGCGAAGCTCTCACCGATGGAACATCAAGAGTGGCTGGATGAGATCAGCAGCATGAAAGAGCGGTTCCCGCTGAAACATGAAGAAGGACTGACCGGCCCGTACGCCATCGAAGAGATCTATCGGGCAACCGAAGGCAAGGCAATTATCACCACAGATGTGGGTCAGCATCAGATGTGGGCGGCACAGTATTACAGCTATACGGAACCCCGTACCTTTATCAGCTCCGGCGGACTTGGAACCATGGGATTTGGCCTTGGAGCAGCCATGGGTGCTAAAACGGGACGCCCGGATAAGGTTGTGATCAATATTGCCGGTGACGGATGCTTCCGCATGAATATGAATGAGCTTGCAACCCTTTCCCGTCATAACATTCCTGTGATTGAAGTGGTGATCAACAATCATGTGCTTGGTATGGTTCGACAGTGGCAGACCCTGTTTTACGGAAAACGTTATTCCAACACAGTGCTGAATGATAAGGCTGATTTTGTAAAAGTGGCCGAAGCACTCGGCGTGAGGGGCATGCTTGTGACGAAAAAAGAAGAGATGGGACCTGCAATCGAGGAAGCAATCCGCTATGGTGGTCCGGTCCTGATTGACTGTCAGATCGACTGTGATGAGAAGGTATTCCCGATGGTTCCGGCCGGAGCTCCGATCGAAGATGTCTTTGATGCGGAAGATTTGGCGAAAAAGCAGGGATAAAGGATTGACAAATTATTGTCAGAGGGGTATTATGGATTCATTGTGGTAAAGCACCACAGCGAGATCTTTGAAAACTCCGTCATAGGGTTGAAGATTTCAAAGTAGAATAAAAGTGACAATCCTGTAACGATTCAGTGAAACGCTGAATCGTTACAAAATTTCGATACAGGATCGTTGCCGACACAATAGAGATCCAGGAGGATGAGAAAATGAGCAGAGTTTATAATTTTTCCGCAGGACCGGCTGTTTTACCGGAAGAGGTCCTAAGAGAAGCCCAGGAAGAGATGATGGATTACCGCGGATGCGGAATGTCCGTTATGGAAATGAGCCATCGTTCCAAAATGTTCCAGAATATCATTGAGGAAGCAGAGGCAGACATCCGTGATCTGATGGGAATCCCTTCCAACTATAAAGTACTGTTTCTGCAGGGCGGCGCGTCTCTGCAGTTTGCCATGATTCCCATGAATCTGATGAAGAATCGGGTAGCTGACTATATCGTGACCGGACAGTGGGCAAAAAAAGCATACCAGGAAGCACAGAAATATGGAAAGGCAAACAAGATTGCCTCCTCTGAGGATAAAACCTTCTCCTACATTCCGGATTGTTCGGATCTTCCGATTAGCCCGGACGCAGATTACGTATATATCTGTGAAAATAATACGATTTACGGAACAAAATACAAAAAGCTTCCGAATACCAAAGGAAAACTGCTTGTGGCAGATGTGTCCTCCTGCTTTTTGTCTGAGCCGGTTGATGTGACAAAATACGGCATCATCTACGGCGGCGTTCAGAAAAATATCGGACCTGCAGGCATGGTAATTTCCATTGTGAGAGAGGATCTCATAACCGATGATGTGCTTGAGGGAACCCCGACGATGATGAAATTCAAAACACATGCGGATGCCGGTTCCATGTACAATACTCCAAACTGTTACTGCATCTACATGTGCGGCAAAGTCTTCAAATGGCTGAAGAAGATGGGCGGCCTGGAAGTGATGAAGCAGAAGAATGAAGAGAAAGCAAAGATTCTCTACGATTTCCTGGATGAGAGCAAGCTGTTCCACGGAACGGTTGTTCCGGAAGACCGTTCTCTTATGAATGTGCCGTTTATCACCGGAAATGCTGAGATGGATGCGAAATTCGTGAAAGAATCCAAAGAAGCCGGATTTGAAAATCTGAAAGGACATCGTACCGTTGGCGGTATGCGTGCTAGTATTTACAACGCAATGCCAAAAGAAGGTGTGGAGGCTCTGGTAGCGTTCATGAAGAAATTTGAGGAGGAGAATCTGTAATGTTTAAATATAACTGCTTAAATCCGATCGCAGGAGTAGGTCTTGCCAATTTTGATGACCAGTATGAGAAAACGGATGTGCTGGAAGACGCCGATGTGGTTCTGGTAAGAAGTGCTGCGATGCATGGCATGGAACTGCCGGAGAAACTGCTTGCGGTAGCAAGGGCCGGAGCAGGTGTGAATAATATTCCGCTGGAGCTTTGCGCTGAGCATGGTATCGTGGTATTTAACACTCCGGGTGCAAATGCCAACGGTGTCAAGGAATTGGTTCTGGCAGGTATGCTGCTTGCCTCCCGTGATGTGGTAGGCGGTATTGAGTGGGTGGAAAGCCAGAGTGACAATGCAGATATTTCCAAGCAGACGGAGAAGCAGAAAAAGAAATTCGCCGGATGTGAGATCAGCGGCAAAAAGCTCGGTATCATCGGCCTTGGCGCGATCGGACAGCTGGTGGCAAACGCGGCAATCCATCTTGGTATGCAGGTATACGGATACGATCCGTACATCTCTGTGGATGCGGCATGGAACCTTTCCAGATCCATCAAACATATACAGGCGGTAGAGGATATTTACCGTGAATGTGACTATATTACCATTCACGTTCCGCTTCTGGAGAGTACCAAAGGCATGATCAGCAAAGAAGCGATTCAAATGATGAAAGACGGCGTTGTGCTGCTGAATTTCGCCCGCGATATTCTGGTAGATGAGGATGCCCTGATCGAAGCCCTGAAAGCAGGAAAAGTGAAAAAGTATGTAACAGATTTCCCGAATCCGAAGGTAGCCGGCCAGGAAGGCACGATTGTGACACCGCATCTGGGCGCTTCCACAGAGGAGTCGGAAGACAACTGTGCGATTATGGCAGTGAAGGAGCTCCGTGATTATGTTGAGAACGGAAATATCAAAAATTCTGTAAACTTCCCGAACTGTGATATGGGCATGTGCCAGGCGGAAGGACGTGTGTCCATCTGTCACAGAAATATTCCGAACATGCTGAGCCAGTTTACCAAAGTGGTTGGTGATGCAGGTGTCAACATCAGCGATATGGTAAATAAAGGAAAAGAAAACTATGCGTATACCATGATGGATTTGGAGAGCCCGGCAACAGAGGATATGGTGAAAGCTCTGGAAGCTGTTGACGGTGTGCTGAAAGTCCGTATTGTAAAATAATCAGTAAAGATCAGAAATGATCATACACAAAAAACTTGCTGTATCTGCAGCAAGTTTTTTGTGCGGTTATTTGCTTAATTGGTAGAAAGCTACAGCGCTGGCAGCGGCAACGTTGAGAGAATCTACGCCGTGTGCCATGGGAATTCGTACAGTGTAATCACAGCGGGCAAGTGTTTCTGAGCGAAGTCCGTCGCCTTCTGAGCCAAGAAGGACCGCAAGTTTCTCCTCGGACATAAGACGCGGATCATCGATGGAAACAGAATCCTGCTTCAGCGCCATGGCCGCTGTCTTAAAACCAAGTTCTGACAGCAGTGCCATACCGCGTTCCGGCCATTCATCGGATGTGTTTCCAAGAAAAGTCCAGGGAATCTGAAATACAGTGCCCATGCTGACCCGAATGGCACGCCGGTACAGCGGATTGCTGCAGTCGGGTGTTAACAGGACGGCATCCATGCTTAGAGCGGCAGCGGAACGGAAGATGGCACCAACGTTGGTGGGATTCATGACATTTTCCAGAACGGCAATCCGACTGGCTCCATGGCAGACCTTTTCCAAAGAAGGAAGCGGTGGACGGCGCATGGCGCAGAGCACGCCGCGGGTCAGTGCAAATCCGGTCAGCTTTGTCAGCACATCAAAATCGGAGGTGTAGATCGGTATATCGCCGCACCGGGCGATGACCTGGCGCGCCTCTCCTTCAATATGCTTTCGCTCAAGCAGAAGAGAAACCGGGGTATAACCTGCATCAAGGGCCCGCTCTACGACTTTGGGACTCTCTGCAATGAACATCCCCTTCTCGGGTTCGTGGCGGGAAAGCAGCTGATTTTCGGTAAGGCGGGCATAGACATCCAACTCCGGTGAGGAAAAATCCGTGATTTCAATAATCTTCGGCATAAAGGCGCACTCCCATCAGATACGCTTCCAGATGGCACCGCCGCGGACGTCGGTCACTTCAATTCCCTGATTTTTTAACTCCTCACGGATCCGGTCAGCTTCCGCAAAGTTTTTCTCTTTCTTTGCCTGTGCACGTGCAAGCACCAGTGCATCGATGGAAGGATCCCCTTCCCCTGTGATGGAGAAACCGCCGGCATTCGCAGAGGAAGCTGCTTTAGCATTTTCTTCGCGCTTTGCCGCGGCATGGGAGAGAAGAGAAAGTCCAAGAACCTGATCAAAGTCATCCAAAAGTGCCAGCTTCGCACCGTCGGAGATTTTGGCTTTGAGTACATCGTAAAGGGTTGTAATCGCAAGAGAAGTATTCAGATCGTTATCCAGGGAGGAACGGAATTTCTCTTTCAAGCAGTTGACAATGGATTCGTCTGCCTGAGCATCACCGGGTCTTAAAGCAGCGATGCGGGCAATCAGTTTGTCATAGGCAATTTTTGCGTTATCCAGATTCTCCCAGGTGAAAACGAGAGCCTTTCGGTAATGGGACAACAGGCAGAAGAAACGATAAACTAACGGATCGTATCCTTTTTCTTCCAGCAGCGATACTGTCAGGAACTCTCCCTTGGATTTGGACATCTTGCCGTCGGAAGTATTCAGGTGGTGTACATGGAACCACTGAGGGCACCAGGTATGGCCAAGATAACTCTCTGACTGGGCAATTTCGTTGGTATGATGAGGAAATGCATTGTCGATTCCGCCGCAGTGGAGATCCAGGTATTCGCCGTTGTATTTCATGGAAATACCGGAGCACTCAATGTGCCAGCCCGGATAACCGACACCCCAGGGAGAATCCCACTTGAGTGCCTGATTTTCAAATTTGGACTTGGTAAACCAGAGGACGAAGTCATTCTTGTTGCGTTTGTTCGTATCCTCCTCGACACCTTCCCGTACACCAACAGCCAGGTCCTCTTCATCGTGATCATTGAATACATAGTAATGATCCAGTCTGCTGGTATCAAAATAGACATTGCCGCCGGCAAAGTAGGCATAACCGGTATCTTCCAGCTTTTTTACGATTTTGATATATTCATCAATACAGCCGGTGGCAGGCTGAACGATGTCAGGACGTTTGATATTCAGCTTACGGCAGTCCTCAAAAAAAGCATCCGTGTAAAACTGGGCGATCTCCATGACGGTTTTGTGTTCCCGTTTGGCACCTTTTAACATCTTGTCTTCGCCAGTATCGGCATCGGAGCTTAAGTGTCCTACATCAGTGATATTCATGACACGGTTCACATCATATCCTTCATAACGGAAAGTTTTCTCCAGGACATCTTCCATGATATAGGAACGAAGATTTCCAATATGGGCAAAATGGTACACGGTAGGTCCGCAGGTATACATTTCCACATGCCCGGGAGTATGTGTGACAAATTCAGCTTTTTTGTGTGTTGCGGAATTATAAAGATACATATACAACATCCTTTCTGTGAATAATTTTGGAATCAGGAGAATCGGTGGAAAGCTGTAAAAAAGCCTCCTGTGTCCATCCAGACACAAGAGGCACAAAAATTGCGCGGTTCCACTCTTCTGATTTACTTACGCCGGCCAAAATAAGCCGGACAGCCATCTAACGGCGGCCATACCGGGGATCATTACATCCCGCGCTCCCGAATGCACTTCACAGGTTCTTCTGCAGACACGCTTTCAGCCGTATGACGCGTCCTCTCTGACCAGTCTGGAATCTCTGCTACTCTTTTCGTTCAATGCGCATAAAACTATTCTTCCTGTATAAGTCATCAAATCAGACCTATGGTTGTATCTTAGCAGGAAAATGAGGGCGTGTCAAGTTCGGAGAATTAGGATTCTTTTGTAGGCAGGAGTGAGAAATGAGTGTATAATGGATATGATTTATAAAAGACAAAAATGGGGGTTAAAGAAGATGGACTATCAGGAGATAAATTCGAAAGTGATTGATTCCTGGTGCAAAGACGGCTGGGAATGGGGAAAACCGATCAGCCATGAGACGTACAAAAGAGCGCAGGAAGGCATCTGGGGTGTTTATCTGACACCGACAAAAACGGTTCCCAAAGACTGGTTTGGAGATCTGAAGGGGAAAAAGATATTGGGGCTTGCAAGCGGAGGAGGTCAGCAGATTCCTGTGTTTTCTGCTCTTGGAGCCTGCTGCACGGTACTGGATTATTCCGGATGCCAGTGCGAGAGTGAGCTGCTTGTGGCGCAAAGAGAAGGCTATGAAGTTGAAGTGATTCAGGGAGACATGACGAAACGTCTGCCTTTTGAGGAGGAAACTTTTGACCTGATTTTTCATCCGGTTTCCAACTGCTATGTGGAAGAGGTGAAACCGATCTTTCGCGAGTGCTTCCGCATTCTGAAAACGGGCGGGATCCTGCTCTGCGGGCTGGACAATGGAATCAATTATATCTTTGATGATGAGACGGAATCGGTGCTTACGCATCGCCTTCCGTACAATCCGCTCCGCAATCCGGAGCTGTATGAAGAATGTATGCAGAAGGATTATGGGATTCAGTTTTCCCATACTATAGAGGAGCAGGTGGGAGGACAGCTGGAAGCAGGGTTTTGTCTGACCCATCTGTATGAGGATACCAACGGGGAAGGGAATCTGCATGAACACGGAATCCCTTCGTTTTTGGCAACACGCGCAGTCAAACCCTCAAATACATCAACAATCAGCGAGCATTCTGGTGTCACAGATCGTTGATGCCAATGGGACAGCAAAACAGAAATGACAGAGAGGAAGAACAGACTATGAAGGAAACGTTTTTAAATCAGCTGCTGAATTCGATTTCCGTATCCGGCTGTGAGGAAATGGTACAGCAGGCAGTGGAAGAGGAAATGAAAGGATACGCAGATGAAATCCGTACAGACGAGATGGAGAACCGGATCTGCGTGCTTAATCCGGAGAGCCCAAGAAGGATTCTGCTTTGTGCTCATGCGGATGAAATCGGTCTTTTGATTACCAATGTAAAATCAGACGGAACGCTTCAGTTCACCTCAAGAGGCGGAATTGTGATTTACAGCTATCCGGGGCAGCAGGTGCAGATTAAAACAGAAAAAGGCATTGTCTATGGTGTGGTGGAAGCATACCGTAAAATATACGAGAACAAGGAGCTGAAGACCAGAGATCTGGTGATTGATATCGGTGCAAAGGATAAAGAGGACGCTCTTGCGATGGTACAGCCAGGAGATCCGGTGGTCCTCGATACGCACATCCGCAGGATGGCCAACGACAGATTTACTGCCCGTGGACTGGATGATAGGATCGGTGTCTACATTATTATGGAAGCTTTGAAGCGTGCGAAAGAGAAAGGGTGCACGTCGGGAGTCTATGCAGCTTCCACAGTAGCTGAGGAAACACTTTCTTCCGGTGCTTACTGGGTGAGCACGAGAGTGAAGCCAACCCTGGCAGTTGTGGTGGATGTGACATATGCCACAGACTGTATGGGAGAAAATACGGCAGATACCGGCGAGGTGGTGCTTGGAGGTGGACCGGTGCTTTGCAATGCGCCTGGGATCAGTAAACTGCTGAACAAAAAGATGGAAGAAAGCGCTGCAAGGGCGGGCATCAAAGTGCAGAGAGAGGCAGCCAGTGAGGGAACCTGGACCGATGGGGACCGGATTCACCTTTCGAACGACGGAGTACCGATTGTGCTGGTATCTGTTCCGCTGCGGTATATGCATATGCCCTGTGAAGTGGCGGATGAGAAGGATGTGGAAGGCTGCATCGAACTGATCGCGCAGTTCCTTGCAGAGGACTGCTGACAGATCCGGATGATGGTACCGTCACGGAATCATTTCTGATGCAGGGGGAAAAGAACATGAAATATCAGAAAGAAATAATGCTGAAGGATGCGAGACGATGCCTTATGAAGAGCGCAGCGCCTAAGGATGCCAGAATCAGCATCGATCACAGGATACAGACTGCAGGAGAGACCGAGTACCTGGCATGCTATCCTGATGAGATCAGAGTGACTGAGGCAGAAGAGAGTTTCCGACTGAAAGAGATGGAGGACAGCTCTCGTGCGGTGACGATATTTGCCTATATTGACGGAAAAATGGCAGCCAGCGGGAGAATCAATCCGGTGAACAATCTGGAGAAATACCGTCACCGGGCAGAGATGGCGATTTCCATAAAAAAACCGTACTGGAATCTGGGAATCGGCAGTGCTCTTGTCGGCGTGCTTATGGAACAAGCAAAAGAGGCGGGATATGAACAGATCGAACTGGATGTGGCATCGGATAATGTACGGGCAATTTCCCTTTATGAAAAAATGGGGTTTTGCACCTATGGCATTCACAAATCTGCCATGCGCTGCCGCGACGGAAAAGCAAAAGATCTGATACTGATGGCTTGTCTATTAAAGGAGAAGAGCAATGATTCAGAAATGGAAGAGAAGAATGCGTTTTTTTCAAAGCATGAAGAGAAACAGAAAGAGAATCGGAACAGTGTTTCACATCCTTCGTGAGGCAGAAAAAGAAAAACAGAAATGGAAAAAAAGAGCAGATATAATAGCGAAAAGAAGAAAAGGGAGGTAACAACAATGGTACAGATACGCCCTTTTGCGGCGCTGCGCCCTCAAAAAGGGAAGGCCAGGGAGATTGCAGCTTTACCATACGACGTATATAGCAGAAAAGAAGCAGCAGAAAAAGTAAGAGGTGATGGGCTTACCTTTCTTCGGATTGACCGTCCGGAGACGATGTTTCCGACGGATACGGATATGTACGCACCTCAGGTCTACAAAAAGGCGGATGAAATGCTCCGACAGATGGAGGAAAAGGGAGATCTGATGCAGGATGCCGCTCCCTGTTACTATCTGTATGAACTCACAAGGAACAATCAGAGTCAGACGGGATTGGCTGTATGTTATTCTGTGGAGGAATACCGTCTCGGTGTGGTCAGAAAACATGAGAACACCAGAAAGGAAAAAGAACAGGATCGAATCTGCCACATTGATGCCTGCAGTGCTCAGACCGGACCGGTATTTTTGACCTATCGGCCGAACCAGGAAATCAAACAGATTATTTTACAGGAAAAAGTAAAAGAGCCGGTATACGATTTTGTATCAGAGGACGGAATCGGCCATCGCCTCTGGGTCGTGGATACACCTTCGGTAATCGGGAAACTGACCGCGCTTTTTTCTGATGTGGAGCGTCTGTACATAGCAGACGGTCATCACAGAGCGGCCGCAGCAGCTGCAGTTGCCGGGCTTCGCAGCAAGAAGAATCCAAAGTATACAGGAAAGGAAGAATCCGCAGGAGTGCTTTCCGTTCTTTTCCCGGAGGATGAACTTAAGATCCTTCCGTACCATCGGGTATTAAAGGACCTGGGAGGAAAAACACCAGAAGAGCTTCTTGCCGTCCTGTCAGAAGTATTCACAATCAACAGGGCGCCGTTTTCCCCATACGAGCCCGAAAAAAAGGGAGAGATGGGGCTGTATCTTGAAGGAAGCTGGTATCAGCTGCAGGTAAAACCGGAGCATTGTAAGGAAGATCCCATCGGAATTCTGGATGTAGCATACCTGCAAAGAGAAGTACTCACCCCCATCTTTGGAATCGAAGATCCGAGAACTGATCACCGTATCGATTTCGTAGGAGGTATCCGCGGTGTCGGAGAACTGGAAAAAAGATGCCGCAAAGACTGCAAGGCGGCATTTTCCATGTATCCTACATCCATGGAAGAACTGCTGGCTGCCGCCGATGCCGGCCTTCTGATGCCCCCAAAATCCACCTGGTTCGAACCCAAACTCCGCAGCGGCCTGCTGATCCATAAAATAGAGCGGTAACTAAAATAATTTACAGTTCAGATCTCAAGAAACAGCCTGGTAAATATAGAAGCTTCTACATAACGTCCGCTGCTGCCTGAACAGTAACTTGCCAGTTACAGTTCAGCCAGGTAGCTGACGCTGCCATAAGTTTTTCTAAAAAACATGCTGAAATTTTCATTTGCCTTGTATAGGTCAAAAGTGGATATCTTCTTTGCCCAAACATGAGTTATGAGGTCTCTTTTGGTACAATG
>JALEOU010000024.1 GCA_022766945.1 Fusicatenibacter sp.
TTTCCAGATCCGGGAGGACGGTTCGATGCCGGACGGATCCAGAATTCTTCTGGCTGCTACGGAGCCGGTCACGTTTCAAAAAGGTCAGGAGCTTGTAACCATTGGCGCTGAACCGGATGACGGGATGTATATTATTCTGGAGGGGACAACACAGACGTTTCTTGCAGGAGATGAACCGGTTGGAGAACAGGGGCCGGGAGACGTGATCGGTGAACTGGCACTGATCAAAGAAGGAACAAGAAAAGCCACGGTTCGGGCAATGACGGAGGTGTCCTGCGCGAATATTCCAAAAAAAGTATTTGAGGAAATTGCGCACTCCAATCCAAAGGTATATGGCGCTCTGCTGGAAATGCTCTATACAAAATCCACCAATGTGATCCGGGAGCGGGAGCGTATGAAATCCGAGCTGGACATTGCATCCAGAATTCAGATGGGGATGCTGCCAAAGTCTTTTGAACAATATTGCAGGCTTCCCAATATCAGTCTTGATGCAAGGTCAAAGCCTGCAAAGATGGTTGGCGGCGATTTCTATGATGTATTTCAGATCGATGAGACGCATTTATGCTTTTTAATTGCAGACGTAGCCGGAAAAGGACTTCCGGCATGTCTGTTTATGACAGTTGCCAGAACGCATATTAAGAATTACATGCGTCTCAGAATGCCGGTGGCAGAAGCGGCAAAACGCGTGAATAACCTGCTGAATGAAGACAATGAAGAAGAGCTGTTTGTTACCGTCTTTTTATGTGTACTGGATTTGCAGAACAATCAACTGACATTTGTGAATGCCGGTCATAACAGGCCGGCATTCAGCAGGGGACACGAACCATTCCAGATACTGAAATGCAAAGCAGATTTTGTCTTTGGTATGATGGAAGATATGCCGTATCAGGAACAGATGATCGAATTTTGTCCGGGTGACAGATTGTATTTATATACGGATGGTGTGACAGAGGCGGTCAATACCAGTGAGGAGCTGTACACGGAAACCCGAATGTTAGAAGCTTTGAACCGACATAACGAGGCGTGGGAGCAGCCGGGACTCATGCTGGACTACATGTACCGGGAACTGGAGGAATTCAGCCGTGGAGCCGAGCAGGCAGATGATATTACCATGATGTATCTGGTTCGATAACCGGCAGGAAAGGAGAAGAACTTGCAGGCGTCAAATGGCATGGAAATTATGTTCTGGGGAACAAGAGGGTCTATGGCGGCTCCTTATCCCAATCGGATGATGTACGGAGGAAACACCAGCTGTGTATCTGCGAAATGGCGTGGGGGTCTGGTGGTGTTCGATGGCGGCACCGGAATATGTGAGCTTGGAAATCGGCTGCTGAATCCGATACCGGGAGAAGAACTATACTCCGGAAACGAATTGCACATTTTTATCACCCATCTTCATCTGGATCATATTATGGGACTTCCGTTTTTCCCGCTGCTGTTTCAGAAAGACTGGAAAATACATTTTTACGGAGAATCCAGGGCCGGTTCGGGATTCCGGAATGAACTGCTGCAGATCAGTCAGGCGCCGTACTGGCCGATTTCTTTTGAGCATGCCGCTGCAAGCATCATCTGGCATGAAATATACCCGGGAGATTGTATTCCATTGCCCGAAGGAGCGAAAATGTATGTAACAGAAGCAGACCATCCCAACGGTTCTTCCCTGTTTCGCCTGGAAGCAGACGGCACTTCTGTGGTATATGGACTTGACGGTTCGCTGAACGACCGCATACGACGGTCTTATGAGCAGTTTGTCTCCGGCTGCGACCTTTTGATATTTGACGGTATGTATACGGATCAGCAATATTCAAAAGTTAAGGATTTTGGACACAGTACATGGCAGCAGGGAGTTGCAATCAAACAAACCTGCCATGTGGGGATGCTGTGCATTTCACACCATGACTGGGCGCGAACGGATTCTCAGTTAGACGAGATGCAGACAGAACTGGAGCAAGTCGAACCGAATGCCGTATTTGCGCGGGAGGGAATGAAAATCTGTCTTGGAATGAAGGGATGAGAATATTATGAAAAGCAAGTGGAGAAAAATCTTGGTACTGGCCATGCTGGCCACATGTTTGTCTGCAAATCTATGTTCATTTGCAGACGACACAGAAAGCAGAAAACTGTCTGTCCTTCAGGTAGACGGAGAGGAAACTTATGTCATGAAAAAGGCGCCCAGACGGCTGACGGCTGTGGCAGGTATGAATCTTGGAGAAGGCAATCAGGTTTCCACCGGGAAAGCTTCCAGTATCTATATCGAGGCAGATGACGATAAAACGTTGAAGCTGGATAGCAACACCGTGGTGGATGTTGAAAAGGCGTCCGCAAAATCGCTGAAGCTTACATTACAGAAAGGTAAGCTGTTTTTTAATGTGGAAAAACCATTGGGAGAAGATGAAGAATTGCAGTTCAAAGCGGCACATACATCGATGAGTATCCGCGGAACCAGCGGTATTTTTATGCTTTCTCCTGAAACGCTGATATTTTACCTGATTGAGGGCGACGTTTCATGGGATCTTGGAAATGGTCAGAATCTGGAACTGCATGCAGGACAGAAAGCGGAACTGATGCGTGACTGGGGAAATGACATACCGGGGCCCGGTTCGGACGCGAAATATGTTCTGAAAACAAACGGTACTTTTCATTGGACGGAACTGGACGTGACACTTTTAAAAATCGTGCTTGAGAACCGTGATCATCTGGATCTTAGCGCAATCGGATTGGATTCTCAGGAAGAATTGGAAAGGGCAGAGTCGATCGTTGAAGAACAGGAACGGTTGAATCAGACTGTTGGAGAGCCCTCTTACGCAGAAGATGATGACGAGGATGACGAAGAGGAGGAGCGTCCCCCTTATGATGATAAGGAACCGATTCCGCCCGAAGAGGAAGATGTAATCCCTCCCGATGAGGATCTCCCTCCGGAGGAAGAAGTAGTTCCTCCTGATGAGGAGACGCCGCCGGAGGAAGAAATAGTTCCTCCTGATGAGGAAACACCTCCGGAGGAAGAAGTAGTTCCTCCTGATGAGGAACTACCCTCCGAAGAAGAAGGCCTTCCTGATAAGGAGATTCCTGCCGACGAAGAGGTCAATTCCGATGGAGTGAGTCAATGAGAATAAAATCATTTAAATTCCTCATCCTGGGTGCTTTGCTTGTCCTGCTTTTGGCCGGTCAACGGATGGGCATATTCCGGTCGATTGAATATCAGCTTCAGGATGCCAGATATCAAAACGGCAGTCTGATCAGTCCGGATATTTATGTGATTGGAATCGATGAGAAAACTCTGATACAGTATGGCAGATGGAGTGACTGGGGGCGTGAAAAGACTGCTGAACTGGTGGCGTTGCTCAATGAGGATGCGGATACTGCGCCGGCAGTGATTGCTCTGGATATTGGTTTTTATTCTCCCGGCGACAAAGAAACCGATCAGGCACTGATTGATGCCGTATCGAAACAGGATAATGTCGTTACGGTTTCCTATGCAACTTACGGAAAACAGATCGAGTCAGAACAGGAAGACCTCTTTCAGGTATCTGAATATGTTAAGACTTATGAAATTCCTTTCGAGGGCTTGAGGGAACATGTTTCCTGGGGATTCAGCAATGTTCCTCTGGATTCAGATGGTCTGGTACGGCACAGGATCGATCATTTTGAGGTGAACGGAAATACAGAATACAGCTTCGCATCAGAGATCTACCGGAAATACATGGGCGAATTGCCGGACAATGCGGCAACCTATATTCATTTTTCAGGATATCCTTACGATTATTATGGTTCTGAGACTGCCGGCTTATCTTTCTGTGATGTACTAAACGGAACCATTCCAAAAGAACTGTTTGCAGGAGGAATCGTACTGATCGGTGCGTACAGTGAAGGAATGATGGATTCTTACTACACGGCTGTCAGCCATGATACGCCCATGTATGGAGTAGAAGTACATGCCAATATTCTTCAAGCACTGTTGGATGGGAACCTGAAAACGGAGCCGAAAGCGCTGACCGCGCTGGCAATCACTTTCGCATTGTTTGCGGCTGCACTTTTGACATGGCTTTTCCGGAACATGTGGCTGGTTTCCGGTGTTTCGCTGACGCTGATTTTCGGATACTGGTTTTTTACCCTCCGGGCATATGAACAGGGCTTTGTGATGCCGCTTCTTTATCCGATTGCCGCAGTCTTAATCTGCTACATCTATAGAATCGGCTGTCAATATATTCAGGAACTACTGGAAAAAAAGCACGTAGAATCTGTGTTTGGAAGATACGTGTCGAAAGCGGTGGTAAATGAAATTTTGAGAGGCGGCAAGGACACCTTACAGTTAGGAGGGCAAAAAAAAGATATCGCAGTACTGTTTGTTGATATTCGTGGATTTACCCCTCTTTCCGAAGCATTAGATCCGGAGCAGGTTGTCAACATTCTCAATCAATATCTGGAGATTACGACGAAAGCAGTGTTTGATAACGGAGGAACTGTTGATAAATTCATCGGAGACGCGACCATGGCTTTGTTTAATGCTCCTCTGGATCAGGATGATTATGAATTTCGGGCAGTCAAAGCCGGACTTGACATGGCAGCAGCGGGGAAAGCACTGGAAAAAGAATTGCTGAAATTGAGCGGTAAAACCGTCAGCTTCGGAATCGGTATCAACTGCGGAGAAGCTGTCATCGGCAATATCGGCACTTCCAGCCGTATGGAATATACAGCAATTGGAAATACCGTCAACACGGCCGCACGGCTGGAGAGCCGGGCAAAAGCCGGGGAGGT
>JALEOU010000040.1 GCA_022766945.1 Fusicatenibacter sp.
CCTGCTATAAGTGCGCCCATTTTTCACTGATTAT
The DNA here is from genome assembly GCA_022766945.1 of Fusicatenibacter sp. GTDB lineage: Bacteria > Bacillota > Clostridia > Lachnospirales > Lachnospiraceae > Fusicatenibacter. The sequence continues at coordinate 35 of JALEOU010000040.1, forward strand.
CCTAATTTATCTGTGAATATCCCAAGCCTTATCTTAAAAACCAGCCTTACCAAATTTACCTCGCTCATTGCAATAGTCAATGCAAGTGTGTTTCGCAATTACCTATTGACTATTATACTTCAGGAAGAAAAGAAATTGCAAGCGAACAACAGTTCATTTTTGTAAGAAAAGGTGCCAACGCCATTGCTTCTGAAGCAAAGTTCTGTTATAATAAACAAGTATGTCGGCATGTGAAAGAAAGGAAATTGCTGCCATTAATGTCTGGAGGAAAGTATGATTGGATACATCAAGGGTGTTGTTGACACCTTAACGGAAGGGAAATTGATTCTGGAGAACCATGGAATCGGATATGAACTGCTGGTACCATCTGTTTTTTTAGATGCCGGAATACGTGAAGGACAGGAGCTGAAAGTATACACCTGTATGAGTGTAAGAGAAGATGGCATCTCACTGTTTGGCTTTCTGACACGGGATGATCTTACAGTCTACCAGATGCTGATCGGGGTCAGTGGAATCGGACCGAAAGCGGCACTTTCCATTCTATCGACACTCTCAGCAGATGAATTGCGATTTGCCGTTCTGTCTGATGATGTTAAGACAATTTCCCGGACACCGGGTATAGGAAAAAAGACAGCTCAGAAACTGATTCTGGACTTGAAAGACAAATTTGATCTGGAAGATGCATTTGAGCAGAAACTATCTCATGCATCCGGTCAGAGTGACTCTGCTGCATTCAAGGAGTCCGGTGTATTTCAGGAGGCTGTACAGGCACTGACAGCTCTTGGCTATTCTAACACAGAGGCACTTCAGGCGGTGAAAAAAGTGGAAATTACAGAGCAGATGAATACAGAGATGGTACTGAAAGCGGCATTGAAACAGATGTTTTAGCTTCGGTTTTTATGCGGACTGTTTTTGAAAGAGGAATTCTATGGAGAAAAGAATTATTACCACCGATGTAATGGAAGAAGATCTGCGAATCGAAGGTTCTCTGCGTCCGCAGTATCTGCAGGATTATATTGGGCAGGAAAAAACGAAAAAAAATCTGAAAATATATATAGAAGCGGCAAAGCAGCGGGGGGATGTGCTGGATCACGTGCTGTTTTACGGTCCTCCGGGGCTTGGAAAGACTACGCTTGCCGGAATTATTGCAAATGAGATGGGAACTCATATGAAAGTTACCAGTGGTCCGGCTATCGAAAAACCGGGAGAAATGGCTGCGATCCTGAATAACCTTCAGGAAGGTGATGTTCTGTTTGTGGATGAGATTCATCGCCTGAACCGTCAGGTGGAAGAGGTACTTTATCCGGCTATGGAAGATTTCGCAATTGATATTGTGATCGGAAAGGGATCTTCTGCACGTTCCATTCGGTTGGATCTTCCGAAATTCACACTGGTCGGAGCTACTACGCGGGCAGGTTTGCTGTCGGCTCCACTGAGAGATCGTTTTGGTGTAATTCATCATCTTGAATTTTATACAGAGGAAGAACTTTCTACGATTATCCTGCATTCTGCCCGTGTTTTGGGTGTTGAAGTAGATCCAAAAGGTGCAGGAGAAATGGCACGTCGTTCCAGAGGAACCCCGCGTCTGGCAAATCGCATTCTAAAGAGAGTCCGCGATTTTGCGCAGGTCAAATATGACGGAAAAATTACAGAAGAAGTTGCATCCTTTGCGCTGGATCTGCTTGAAGTTGACAGATATGGCTTGGATCAGACAGACCGTCTGCTTTTGTCTACAGTGATTGAGAAGTTTCAGGGAGGTCCTGTTGGTCTTGAGACACTTTCTGCAGCAGTCGGAGAGGATGCCGGAACGATTGAAGATGTCTATGAGCCCTATCTGATTAAGACGGGATTTCTTCGCCGAACCCCCCGCGGAAGAATGGCGACAGAGCTTGCTTATCATCATCTTGGGCTTTCCGGTCCAACATAAAAATGGCGTTATCGTTCAGAGATCACACGAAACAGCTGTGCAAAAATAGAATCTCAAAAGCAGACCCTTGAAAAACGCCGGTCCTTGAATTCGCCTGGCGCTTTTGCAGAAAAAGGTTGTTTTTCTGCATTTTTCGTTATATGATAGTTTATATGAAAAAATGTCATTTGTCCGATTCATCAGGGGGATGATTGAAATTAAGTGGAGGAAATACGTAGAAGATGGCTGTAAAAAATACAACGCAGGTATTAATAGATGGAAAAATAGTAACCTTAAGCGGCTATGAAAGCCCGGAATATCTTCAGAAAGTGGCGTCCTATCTGAATCAGAAGATCAGCGAATTAAGTCAGCTTTCCGGGTATAACCGTCTTTCCGTGGACACCAAGCACACACTGCTTGCTCTTAATATTGCTGACGACTATTTTAAGGCAAAGAATCAGGTGGATACCCTCGAGGAGGATATGGAGTCCAAGGATCGTGAGAACTATGATATGAAGCATGATCTGATTGCCGCAGAGCTTCAGACAAAAGATCTGCGGAAAGAATTAGAGGAACAGAAGATTGAAAATGAGAGACTTCGCGGAGAAAAGAATGAGCTGCAGCGACAGCTTACGAAGACGAACGAGGAACTGGAAGAATTATTAAAAGCGTAAAGAGGAAACGGGGGATTGCGGAAAAGGTAATCGCCCGTTTTTAGGAGATATAGCATGAGAACAGAATTACTGGCACCAGCCGGATCCTATGAAGCATTTACTGCAGCTGTGGCCGCCGGAGCAGATGCGGTTTATCTTGGGGGCTCCATCTTTGGTGCGAGAGCCTATGCCAAAAATTTCACCGATGAGGAGATTTGCTCTGCCATAGATTATGCTCACATCCATGGCAGAAAGCTTTATCTGACGGTCAATACACTGTTAAAAGACGAAGAACTTTTCGGAAAACTGTATGAGTATCTGCGTCCGTTCTACGAACAGGGACTGGACGCTGTAATTGTACAGGATCTCGGGGCGCTATCCGCTATCAGAACCTGGTTTCCAAAACTGCATGTACATGCCAGCACGCAAATGACAGTGACTGGTGCAGCGTCAGCCAGATTTGCAGAGAGTCTGGGCATTACCAGAGTTGTTCCTGCGCGAGAATTGTCCCTTACGGAGATCGCCAAAATACACAGAACAACGAAGCTGGAGATTGAATGCTTTGTTCATGGGGCTCTGTGTTATTGCTATTCCGGTCAGTGCCTTTTTTCCAGTCTGATCGGAGGAAGAAGCGGAAATCGTGGAAGATGCGCCCAGCCCTGCCGTCTTCCCTATCAGGTCTTTTCGGAGGACAAAAGACGTATGGGGAATGAAAGCGATGCATATCCTTTGAGTCCGAAGGATATGTGTACCGTGGAACTTCTTCCTGAAATTCTGAAGGCAGGTGTTACTTCTCTGAAAATCGAGGGAAGAATGAAAAAACCGGAATATACGGCAGGCGTCGTCAGTGTCTATCGGAAATACCTGGATTTGTATGAGAGAAATCCGGATCACTTTCGTGTGCTGCCGGAGGATTTCCGGAAACTCATGGATCTCTATAACCGGGATGGATTCAATAAAAGCTATTATACAGTCCGCAACGGCCGTGATATGATGGCATTCATCAATGAAAAAAATGCTGACAGCGGTGGAAAGCAAAAGAGAAATGAACAGTTGTTTTATGAGATTCAAAGAGATTACCTGAATACGGAAGTGAAAGAACCTGTGTCGGGATATTTGAGTCTGTATGCAGGTCAACCTGCGGTCTTAAGTGTATACCAGGGAGATCTGTGTGTGACGGAGGAAGCCGGAATGGTGGAAAAAGCAAAAAACCATCCATTGACGATGGAACGCATCAGAACTCAGATAGAAAAGACCGGGAATACACCATTCTTCTTTGAACAGCTGGATATTTCCATGGAAGATGATCTGTTTGTTCCCATGCAGACATTGAGCGAGCTAAGAAGATCTGCAATGGAACAGTTACAAAAGGAAGCGATGGCACCTTATCGAAGAAAACTTCCGGAAGGAAACAGACCGAGTCTTTCTATGGGTACGAGTAAAGGCGGTGGAAAGACCTGTATCATCCGTGCACAGGTAGAAACAAGACAGCAGCTGCAGGGTGTTCTCGCCATTCCGGAGATCAAAGGGATCTACGCCGGAATGGAATGCTTTCGTGAAGAAGGATTTCAGGATCATGTGATGGAAACACTTCAGGAAGTATTGCAGAGAGGAAAACAGTTGCTTCTTTGTCTGCCGCATGCGGTTCGTGAAGGAGAACTGGGAAAATATAAAAATACGTTTCATGTTCTGATTGAGGAAGGACTTTCCGGCTTTCTGGTTCGGAATCTGGAGAGCTACAGTGTCTTAAAAGAGATGGGGCTTGGCCGATATGCAGTACTGGATTACAGTGTTTATACAATGAATCAAGCGTCACAGTATTTTTGGGAGAAAGAAGGCATTCTGTATGACACAGTACCTTATGAGCTGAATTACCGGGAACTTCTGAAACGTGATAACACAGGCAGTGAAATGACAGTATACGGATATCTTCCGATGATGATTTCAGCGCAGTGTGTGCAGAAGAATATGGAGGGGTGCACACGCAAACATGGAATGGTATGGCTGAAAGACCGTTATGGAAAATATTTTCCGGTAAAATGCTGCTGTGGAAACTGTTATAATGTAATTTATAACAGCCTTCCGCTGAGTCTGCTTGGAGAGAAAGAGGAAGTGATGTCACTTCACTGCGCTTCCCTGCGTCTTGCTTTTTCGATTGAAGATCAAAAGGAAACCGTCGAAATATGCAAGGCTTATGCAGCGGCCTATCTTTATGGTGAGACGACTAAACTTCAGATGGAAACTACGAAAGGACATTTTCACAGAAAAGTCGAATAGGGGTAACGTATGGTAAATGCAGTTGTACAGCTTTCAAAATATCTGATTACCATCGTCATGCTGTTGTTTACGCTACAGTCGTTTACTGCACTGAAGGAGCGTGACGAGTATGAAAGACGGTATATTCTTGGAAAACAGATCCTGATGATTCTGCTTTTGGATTTTATCTGCTTTTTTGTCATGTTTCTTCAGAAAGGCGAAACAGAAATCATTCGGATGTATCTGCTATTAATGGCGTATATTCTCATGGTGCAGGTTCTTTATCGACTGATCTATAAGAAAGCTTCCATGATACTAGTCAATAATATGTGTATGCTTCTCTCGATCAGTATCATTATGCTGACGAGGCTGAATATATCAAAAGCGGTGTCACAGTTTCATATCATGGCCGCTTCCACACTGATTTGCTTTATCATACCGGTGGTAGTGCGAAAGGTAAAATTTTTGAAAAATCTTACCTGGTTTTATGCTGTGCTGGGCATCGCGATGCTGGCTGCAGTTATGGTTCTGGGATTTACATCCGGAGGGGCCAAGCTGTCTATTGAGTTTCACGGATTTACCTTTCAGTTCTCGGAGCTGGCAAAAATTACAATGGTATTTTTCCTGGCAGGCATCTTAAGAGATGACAATTCCTTCCCGAATGTAGTAAAGGCAACTGTAATCGCTGCAGTTCACGTATTGATTCTGGTTGCATCTACGGATCTTGGTACGGCATTTGTGTTCTTTATGGCTTATGTTGTCATTATCTATGTAGCGACCAGAAAAGCCCGTTATCCGCTTCTTGGATTATCTGGCATGTGCCTTGCCTGCATAGCAGCATATTTTATGTTTGCACATGTTCGTAACAGGGTAGCGCTCTGGAAAGATCCGATCGGAAGCTGGGATATCAGCAGTCAGCTGGCACAGGGATTGTTTGGCATGTGTTCCGGAGGATGGTTTGGAACCGGATTGTATGAGGGACGTCCGGATTTGATTCCGGTCGCCGTCAAAGATTTTATTTTTTCCGCAATCTGCGAAGAACTGGGGATTATCTTTGGAATTTGTCTGATCCTTCTGTGCATGTCCACATTTTTACTGATCATCAATATTTCCATGAAGATGAGCAAACGTTTTTATAAACTCATTGCCATGGGGTTGGGAACAGAATACGCGACACAGGTATTTCTGACCGTTGGAGGCACAATCAAATTTATACCGATGACTGGCATCACGCTCCCGCTGGTAAGCTACGGCGGAAGTTCTTTGCTTTCTACGATCGTGATGCTCTCGATTATTCAGGGACTATATATCTTAAGGGAAGACGAAGGTGAGGCACTTGAAAAAAGAAACAGACAAAACAAAAGAAAGAAGCAGAAAGACACCGGACAGGGAAGGAAAAAAGAAAACAGACAAAGTACAGGGCAAAGGGACAACACGAAGAGAAAACCAAAAGCAGAAGACGATCTCGAGCGACGAATCGAAGAAGAGACAGAAAAAAGCCTCCACTGGTAATGGAGCAGGACCGTATCTGATCGTAGCATACCTTTTTGTAGGAATGTTTCTGGCACTGATTGCTTATCTGGTGTATTTCAATGTCTACAGGAAAGAAGAATTTCTGAATAGTTCTTATAATTCAAGGCAGAATAATTATGCAGAGAGAGTTGTCCGTGGATCGATCTTGTCATCGGACGGTCAGGAACTGGCAAGAACGGAAATGAGTGATGGTGAAAGCGGAATACGCGTTTATCCATACGGAAGAATGTTTGCACACGTGGTAGGATATACAGGAAAAGGCAACAGCGGTCTGGAGTCAGCTTACAATTATACATTGATGGAATCTCACATAAACCCGCTGGAACAGCTGAAAAACGATTTTACAGAGGTGAAGGATCCCGGAGACAATCTGGTGACAACACTGGATACCAGACTGACACAGGCAGCATATGATGCGCTGGGAGATTACAAGGGTGCAGTAGTGGTATTGGAACCGGATACCGGGCGTGTTCTCGTAGATGTCAGCAAACCAACGTTTGACCCAAATACTATAGAGGAAGACTGGGAAAGCCTGAATGCAGACAGTCAAAGCGGCGTATTTCTAAACAGAGCATTGCAGGGGCAGTATCCACCGGGATCTACCTTCAAAATCGTAACCGCGCTTGCGTATTTGAGAGAATACGGGACATTGGATGGTTTTTCCTTTGAGTGTACCGGTGAACTTGAAGCAGGAAACTATACGATTCACTGCGCGGGAGGAGGAGTGCATGGAAGCGAAGATTTTTATAGTGCGTTTGCGAATTCCTGTAATACGGCATTTTCCAGTATCGGATTGTCACTTGACAAAAAAAGGTTCAATACACTTGCGGAGTCACTAAATCTGAACGGCAGACTGGATCTGGAACTTCCTTCCTCACGGAGCCGCTTTTCCGTAGACGAAACGACTGCAGATGCCCTGATGATGCAGACATCCATCGGCCAGGGCAATACGCTTGTGACACCGATGGAAATGGCAGTGATTGTATCAGCAATTGCAAATGACGGAGAAATGATGAAGCCTTATTTTGTTGACCGTGTGGAAAACAGCGAGGGTGCAAAAGTGAAAGAATTCAATCCGAGTCCGCTTGGATCGGTTATGAGCAAAGAGGAAGCAGCGACACTTACCGAGCTGATGAAAGGCGTTGTTCAAAATGGTACGGGAAGTTCCCTGTCTGACCTTGGATACAATATTGCGGGAAAAACAGGTTCCGCAGAGCACGGGGATAACAGCGAGCCCACCCATTCCTGGTTTGTCGGGTTTTCAAATGCAGATGATCCGGATCTTGTTGTTGTCGTGATCGCAGAATCTGCAGGCAGCGGCAGCAGTGTGGCTGTTCCTGTAGCCAGAGCTGTTTTTCAGGCATATTACGAGAATCGCTGAGTGGGTTTCGTTTTGGAAAATGAATCAGAAGCGTTGCACCAGAGAGCGAAAAGGCGTATACTTTGACACAGGAGGACATGATATGATTGAAGCAGTAAGCTGTGGCGGAGTGGTCATCTATCGGGGCAAAATCCTGACACTCTATAAAAGTTATAAAAATAAATATGAGGGCTGGGTATTGCCGAAAGGAACCGTAGAACAGGGAGAGGAATTTAAGGAGACTGCGATCCGGGAAGTGCAGGAAGAAGCTGGGGTGCGGGCTTCGATTGTAAAATATGTTGGAAAGAGTCAGTATAGTTTCAGCATTCCGGAAGATACCGTTGAGAAAGAGGTACATTGGTATCTGATGATGGCAGGAAGCTATTACAGTAAACCGCAGAGAGAAGAATATTTTGTGGATTCCGGATATTACAAATATCACGAAGCTTACCATCTCCTGAAGTTTTCCAACGAGCGACAGATCCTGGAGATGGCTTATAATGAATACCTGGAATTAAAAAAAGCGAATCTGTGGACAGGGAATAAGTATTATTGAAAAGGAAAAATTCATGATCAACTGGTATAAAAATCTGTATGTGGGAGATACTGCACAAAAGAGACAGAAGAAATTGATCGATCGGATTGAACATGGCAAACTGGTGCCGGATGTATGGCTGATTACGCTTTCTTCCAATATTCAGAATCATCTGGATATTTTGCCGGCTGATTTCTTAAAACAACCATATTTGAGAGAACATTTACCGATGATTGTAGGGCTGGCTGTTTCTTATGAGGAGAGCCTGTGTGTACTGGAACAGATTGTAAATGAAGTTTATCAGGAAACAGGTGATGTTAAGATCCGCCAATGGCTTCTTTCTCATAACGATGTTTCAGTCAGATAGGAGAGCGAATGGTACATATAGTGTTGATGATCCTGAAAGTAATCGGCATTCTTCTGTTAGTAATGTTAGGAATCCTGTTGCTGATAATAATCAGTGTGCTGTTTGTTCCTGTGTGCTATCAGGGACATATAAAAAAAGAAGGAGACGACCTGTCTGATATTTTAGCGGAAGGTCGGATATCCTGGCTGCTTGGGGCAATTTCAGCCAGGGTCTGTTACGAGAATCAGAAGACAGATTTTTTGATTCGAATCTTTGGTATCCCGCTTTCAACCTATGTAAAAGCAGTCAAATGGCTGAAAAGAGAGAAATCCGAAAAAAAGGATGAACAGGTTCTGGAACCTGCCCCCGAAAAGTCTTCCAGGAATGATTCTATTGATCAGGAAAGCATTTCTGAGCGGGAAAAATCACCGGCGCAGGGAGAAGAAAAGGAAAAAACATCTGAAAAAGCAGAAGCGGAATTAGAAAAAGCAGGAGAAAGCATCGGAAAAAATGGCAAAAAAGCCAAAGAGAATCGCACAATCGTGCAGTTTTTCCTGATTCCGGTACAATTTCTCCTTGAAATTCTACGATGTATTTTAAAAACGGTTCTGCAAATACTGGAGCTTCCATTCCGAATTGCCGGAAGAGCGGAAAAGGTTGCTTCCAAAATAAAGGAACTTAAAAAAAAGATACAGTATTGGAAAAAATTTCTGAAGTCACAAACTTTTAAAAGAGCGCTTGCTCACTGCAAAAGCGAACTGTTTCTTTTGATTCGAAAAACAATGCCGCAAAAAGTAAAAGGATTTCTTAAGTTTGGATTTGATGATCCATCCCTGACAGGAGAAGTCCTTGGCATTCTGGGAATCTTTTATGGAAGAATCCCGCAGAAACTTCGTATCATACCGGTGTTTGACCGGGAAATACTTCTCGGAGATATCACCGTTAGAGGTCATCTCTTCGGAGCAACACTTTTTGGCATTGCGTGGAGAATCTTTTGGGACAAAGAAATACGGAAAGTGATCAGAAAATTTAAAAATAAGGAGGCTTAAAAATGGCAGAGAAGGAAAATACGTTTCAGAATACGATTGAAGCACTTTTTAAAGGTATGGACAGCTTTATTACTACGAAAACTGTAGTAGGGGAAGCAATTCACATTGAGGATACTATTCTTTTGCCTTTGGTCGATGTATCGTTTGGCGTTGGTGCGGGGGCTTTTGCAGAAAATGCCAAAAACAGCGGTGGCGGCGGAATGGGAGGAAAGATCTCTCCAAGTGCGGTACTTGTTATCAACAAAAACGGAACCCGCCTGGTGAATATTAAAAATCAAGATGCTGTTACCAAAATTATTGATATGGCTCCGGATCTGATTAACCGTTTCGTAAAAAAAGAGGAAGCAGATGAGTATACTGCGGAGAAAGTAGAGCATATACTAAATCAAGAGAACAGCGACAGGGAGTAGGAGACAGTGTGCAGAATCCTGGGCTTTCTTTTGTTCTGGACGGGATTCGGATTATTGATCGGTCTGATGATCCGCAGTTCTTTATTGACAATCATAGCAGCTGGTGTTCTGCTTTTTGTGGGATATCAGCTGTTCTGCAGCTGTGGAAAATAAGAACCATATCTTTTGGGAACAGCTGATGGAAATCGCAAGAAAATAGTCACATGATATTAAGAAAAAGGGGTAATTTTTTGTAAGATTTCTCTGTTATTATATTCTTGTAAGAAAACAAAAGGAATGGATAATCAAGACTAACAGGTCCGATAATAGAGACTGGAGAAAGCCGTAAAAAACAGCGGCTTTCTGCTTTTTGCAGAAACTTTTGTAAAAGCCGTTCCCTTGAGATAAGAGTAGCAAGCAAAAATTGAATATTTATACAAAAAATCAGCTTACTGCTGCTGAAATATTGTAATTTGTGACAGTTGAAATTAAAGAGCGCATACGCTATAATAGATTTATCTTATTTAAAAAGTTTAAACATACTAATAATATAGAAAAGACGAAGGTGTCTTGCAGTGAATTGCAAGGCACTTTTTTTATACTGCTATTTTTTCTCCCTTAATATAAAAATAGAGCATAACAAGGCATAAGAATCTCTTATGTCTTGTTTGCTGTATGCAAATTTTTGTAATTAAAACAAAAGAGAAAATAAAAAACCTCCCGTAAGAACGGGAGGCTCTCGTTAACTGCTTAACACGACTTATGCGCGCTCAACTTTTCCGGATCTTAAGCAGGAAGTACAAACGTACATTTTCTGCGGTACGCCGTCTACTTTTACTCTTACTGATTTTACGTTAGATTTCCACATTTTATTGCTTCTTCTATGTGAATGACTTACGTTGTTTCCGAAATGAGCACCCTTTTCACAAATTGCACACTTTGCCATGATTGCACCTCCTTGACATACGTACTTGAGTCCACGTTGCAGGTTAGACTCACAACATAAGCTATTTTAGCAGATATAACTCTGTTTTGCAAGTGAAAAATGAAAAATTACATACTTTTTCATTTTCAACTTTCTTTTTTTAGGAAAAGCGGTTATAATGTATCATAGGATGAAGTCAGATTAATCCGTCTGATTTCGATACACTTAGGGAATTGGAGGATGTAAAAGGCATGAAAGGTCGTATGAATACAGGCTTGGGAGAAGTTGTTATTAATCCGGATGTCATCGCCATGTATGCAGGCAGCGTAGCGGTTGAATGTTTCGGTATTGTCGGCATGGCAGCCGTAAATATGAAAGATGGCCTTGTCAAGCTCCTGAAAAGAGAGAGCCTGACCCACGGAATCAATGTAACGATTTCCGAGAATAAGATTTCCCTGGACTTTCACGTAATTGTGGCTTATGGCGTGAGCATTTCGGCAGTAACAGATAATCTGATCAACAACGTTAAGTACAAAGTTGAAGAGTTCACAGGTATGGAAATCGAGAAAATTAATATCCTGGTCGAAGGCGTCCGCGTCATTGACTGATGGCAATAGGAGGAAATAAGAAAGTGGCTACGAATAAGATCGACGCCGGATTGTTTGCAAAAATGTTTCTTGCCGGAGCAAAGAATCTGGAAGTAAAGAAAGAATGGATTAATGAGTTGAATGTATTTCCCGTACCGGACGGTGACACGGGTACCAATATGACCCTGACAATCATGTCAGCAGTCAAAGAAGTAAATACTCTTTCGGACGTGAATATGTACAACCTGGCGAAGGCCATTTCTTCCGGTTCTCTGCGTGGAGCAAGAGGTAATTCCGGAGTGATTCTCTCCCAGCTGCTTCGCGGTTTTACAAAAAAAATTCGTGATCATGAGGAACTCGATGCAGTGATCCTGGCGGAGGCGATGGAAAAGGGCGTTGAAACAGCATACAAAGCGGTCATGAAGCCAAAAGAAGGAACAATTCTGACGGTTGCAAAAGGAGCAGCTGCAAAAGCACAGGAACTTGCGCCGGAGTGTGAAGATCTCCAGGCTTTCCTGGAAGATGTGATTTCTCATGCAGAGTATGTTCTTTCGCAGACCCCCGAGATGCTGCCGGTTCTGAAGGAAGCAGGTGTGGTGGATTCCGGTGGACAGGGCCTTCTGACTGTGCTGCAGGGTGCCTATGATGCATTTATGGGGAAAGAGATTGATCTTTCCTTTGAATCACCTGATACAGGGACTTCTTTTGTAAAACCATCCAGAGAGACGGAGCAGGAGATTAAGTTTGGCTATTGTACAGAGTTTATTATTATGCTGGATCAGCCTATGAAAGAGGAAGAGGAATATAAGTTTAAAGATTTCCTCACTTCTATCGGTGATTCCATCGTGTTGGTTGCAGATGACGAGATTGTTAAGGTTCATGTACATACAAATGATCCTGGAAAAGCAATCTCAAAAGCCCTGACTTACGGTCAGCTGACCCGTATGAAGATTGACAACATGCGTGAAGAGCATCAGGAGCGATTGATTAAAAATGCGGAAAAAGTTGCCGCTGAGCAGGCGATGAAAGACAAAGAGCGCCGGGAGGCAACACCGGCACAGCCGCCTAAGGAAGATGGTTTTATCGCTGTATCCATTGGAGATGGAATCGGTGAGATTTTTAAAGGTCTGGGTGTCGACTACCTGATTGAGGGAGGCCAGACCATGAATCCCAGCACAGAAGATATGCTGACTGCTATTGAACAGGTGAATGCGAAGAATATTTTCATCTTCCCGAATAATAAAAACATTATCCTGGCAGCTAATCAGGCAAAAGCGATGACCAAAGACAAAAATATCATTGTAATTCCAACGAAAACAGTTCCGCAGGGTATCACAGCGCTGATCAGCTATGTACCGGAAAAACCCTGTGAGGAAAACACGGAGTCTATGCTTGAGAGTATTTCACTTGTAAAAACCGGTCAGGTAACCTATGCAGTCCGTGATACGCATATTGATGACAGAGAGATTCATCAGGGTGATATCATGGGTCTTGGTGATCATGGGTTGCTTGCTGTAGGGAAAAAAATCATTGAAGTTGCCAAAGAAATGACCGATGCTATGGTTGACGAGGACAGTGAATTGATCAGCATCTATTACGGATCGGAAATGACGGAGGAAGATGCACAGAAACTGTCCGATGAAATCAGTGCTGCTCACTCAGACTGTGACGTTGAAGTAAATTATGGCGGCCAGCCGATTTATTATTGTGTGATTTCGGTAGAATAATATGAATACGGAACCCTTAACAAGTTTAAAGGGAATCGGAGAGAAAACGGAGAAGCTGTTTGCAAAAGTGGGCGTCCACAATTTGCAGCAGCTTCTGCATTATTATCCGAGAGATTATGACAGCTATGAATCTCCGGTTCCTTTGCGAGAATGTAAAATTGATGAAAAAAATGCAGTTATTGGAAGAGTTCATCATAGTCCCTCCGTCAAAGCAAATCAGAAGAATAGTGTCATACTTCTGGAACTTTATGAGCAACCGCTCCGTCTGCAGTTGATCTGGTTTCATATGCCGTTTCTGCGATCCATGCTCAAAAAGGGGAGTGTTTTTGTTTTTCGGGGAAAAGTGCAGGAAAGAAATGGACGTCTTGTGATGGAACAGCCGGAGATTTTTACACCTGCCGCCTATGAAGCTCTTCAATCAACAATGCAGCCAATTTATGGTCTTACAAAAGGACTGACCAGCAAAATGGTGGCAAAAGCAGTGGCTCAGGTTCAGGAAAACTGTGCACCTGCCAGAGATTATCTTCCCGAAGAAATCCGTTCGGAACAAAATCTCTGTGATATCAATTATGCGCTTACACAGATTCATTTTCCAAAAGACCGCGACAGCCTCCTGACTGCCAGAAGAAGATTGGCATTTGAGGAGTTTTTTCTGTTTCTTCTTGCGCTTCGACAGCTGAAAGAGCATACAGAAGACACGGTGAATGCATTTCCAATTCAGGCTGTTTGGAAGACTGAGGAAGTGATAGAAAATCTTCCTTATCAGCTGACAGGTGCACAAATGCGCGTATGGAATGAAATCGAATCAGATATGAAAGGACATACGCGTATGTCCAGGCTGATACAGGGTGATGTCGGCAGCGGAAAAACGATTCTGGCATTTTTAGCCATGATTTTATCAGCCCAGAACGGATATCAGTCAGCAATGATGGTACCTACGGAAGTGCTGGCTCATCAGCATTATGAAGCACTGTGTCGTCTTTTGGAAGAAAACCACCTGTCGGAATATCAGCCGATGCTGCTTACCGGATCTACGAAGGCATCTGAGAAAAAAAAGATCTATGAACAGCTGTCCAATGGAAACTGCAGAATGATTATTGGGACACATGCGCTGATACAGGAAAAGGTACAGTATCATCGCCTGGCACTGGTGATTACCGATGAACAGCATCGTTTCGGAGTTCGTCAGAGAACAGCACTCGCATCGAAAGGTGATCCGCCAAATGTATTAGTTATGAGTGCTACACCAATTCCACGTACGCTCGCAATCATTTTATATGGCGATCTGGATATTTCAGTAATTGATGAACTCCCCAAAAACAGACTCCCAGTCAAAAACTGCGTTGTTGATGTCTCCTATCGTCCCAAAACCTACCGCTTTATTGAAAAACAGGCATCTCTTGGAAGGCAAATCTACGTCATCTGTCCGATGGTGGAGGAAAGCGAGGGATTGGATGCGGAGAATGTAACGGACTATACCAGAAAATTAAAGGAAGAACTTTCTCCGGGAATATCCGTTGCCATGCTCCATGGTCAGATGAAACCGGCGATGAAAAAAGAAATCATGGAACGCTTTGCGTCAGGGGAGATACAGGTTTTGGTTTCCACAACTGTCATTGAAGTCGGTGTGAATGTTCCAAATGCTACGGTCATGATGATTGAAAACGCAGAACGATTTGGACTTGCACAGCTTCACCAGCTTCGGGGACGTGTGGGTAGAGGGACGGAACAGTCTTACTGTATTTTTATTCAGGGTAATAAAGATAAAGAAGTGGCGAAACGGCTGGAAATTCTGAAAAATTCCAATGATGGATTTCTGATTGCTTCAGAAGATCTGAAGCTTCGTGGCAGCGGCGATCTTCTTGGAACACGGCAGAGCGGTGAAATGGAATTTGCCATCGCTGACATCTACCGGGACGCGGATTTGCTGAAAAGCGCATCGGAAGCGGTCTCAAAGTTGCTTTTTATGGATCCGGAACTGGAAAAAGAAGAACATTATGAATTAAAAAGAGTCTTTGCGGATTACCTGAATTTGGAAAATTTCGAAATTGGCCTGTGAATAAGTTCCAAAAACGAGAAGAAGAAAAACAAATCTTTGTGTAATTGTCGCACTTTTTTGCAAATGTGTTTCTAAAATAGAGTGAATTTTAGTTAAAAATCAAGGCAGCCCGATAAATTGCTTGAAAAACAAAGTAAATTCATGTATGATTAGTTCGAACCTGATAGAAAATATGATGATGCTAAAGTTACTGTTTTCCCTGAAAAGCTGATAACTCTGTTTGCGGGAAAACAGAAGAACGAGAGTCAGCATGGGAGGAATGAATCATGGTAAAGAAAACACCAATTACCGAGACAAATGCAATTGAGAATGAGACAACAGAAGTAAAAAGTCAGGTAACAGAAGAAATTAAAGAAAAAGCAACCAAAACTGCAAAGAAAGCAACTGCAAAGAAAGCTGCGACGAAGGCAGAATCTGCAGAGGAACCGAAAAAGGCAACCCGTTCAACTGCAAAAAAGACAACTGCCCGCAAAACTACTGCGAAGAAAACTGCAGTGGAAGAAACGGTAATCCTTCAGTTTGGCGGAAGAGAGATTAATGAAAAAGATCTGACTGCACGCGTGAAAGAAATCTGGACGGAAACGCTTGGCAAGAAAGAGAGCGACCTGAAAGAAATTCAGATCTACGTAAAGCCGGAAGAGTTTGCTGCTTACTATGTAGTAAATGGTGAGGTAACAGGCAGCATTGATTTATAAAAACGCTGTGAAGCTTCAGAAAAAGCGTGAGCTTTTCATTTTGAAAATGCTCACGCTTTTCCTGATTACCAGGTATCCGCCCGGATCATTCCGGGAATCGTCGTCTGGATGAACAGATCCGATGAATCAGAACAGGATTAGTACTGGCCGGAAGAAGAACCACCTGACATCTGTCTTTCCTGTGCCTCGATCATCTTTTTCACCATATAGCCTCCGACAGAGCCATTCTGCTTGGAGGTCAGATTGCCGTTGTATCCTTCGGAAAGCGGTACTCCAAGTTCATTAGCTACTTCAAATTTGAATCTGTCTAAAGCTCCTTTTGCTTCAGGTACTGCTGCGGTATTCGATGAACGATTTGTCATTGTTCATACCCTCCTTTATCCTGGATGTCGTTAATGAGTCTGCAACACCATCCGCTTTTGACGTTTGGATGTTACGGTGATAGTATATGAAGTTGAAAAAAAAATAAACTGGCATTTTTTGTATGCGGCATGACAGATGATAATTTCGTATAAAAACAGAAAAAGAATTGCGTATTATTTCGTAATTTGCTATAATAAATCAGGGTAATTGTGAAAATCAGGAGAAGGAGCGATTACAATGAACATTGGAATCATTGCACACAATAGCAAGAAGAGTCTGATCGAAGATTTCTGCATCGCATATAAAGGCATTTTGATGAAACATGAAGTTTATGCCACAGGAACCACCGGACGAAGAATCGAAGAAGTGACGAATCTTCATGTTCATAAATTTCTCCCGGGAAGTGTGGGAGGAGATAAACAGTTTACAGAGATGATTGAGCGCGGAGATATGGATATGGTTATTTTCTTTTATAATCCCGCAATGATCAATCAGAAAGAGCCCGATGTTTATCACATCATTAAGACATGTGATCAGTACAATATTCCGATCGCTACCAACATTGCCACAGCAGAATCTCTGATTCTCGGACTGGCAAGGGGAGATCTGGACTGGAGAGAACAGCTAAAGGAAGATTATTGAAGATATGAGAGTTATAGCAGGTAAATGCCGAAGCCTTCCGCTGAAAATGATTCCCGGAAGCAATACGCGCCCGACAACTGATCGGATCAAAGAGACACTTTTTAATATCCTCCAGC
Organism: Fusicatenibacter sp.; assembly: GCA_022766945.1. Classification (GTDB taxonomy): domain Bacteria; phylum Bacillota; class Clostridia; order Lachnospirales; family Lachnospiraceae; genus Fusicatenibacter. The sequence continues at coordinate 17,176 of JALEOU010000040.1, forward strand.
CGAATTTGGCGGAGTGTCGTTTTCTGGATCTTTTTGCAGGGAGCGGAGCGATCGGAATCGAAGCGTTAAGCCGGGGAGCTTCATATTGCTGTTTTGTGGAACAGAATAAGGCCGCCATTTCCTGCATTCGTGAAAATCTGAAGTTTACAAAACTGGAAAGCCAGGCAATCCTGCTGCCGATGGAAGTGCACGCAGCACTTTCGGCCCTTCGGGGGGAGGAGCCTTTTGATTGCATTTTTATGGATCCGCCCTACCGGAAGAATCTGGAGAAGGAAGTTCTGACGGAGTTTTCAGATGCTTCCTTTATTGGAGCGGATACCCTGATTGTTGTGGAAGCTTCGCTTGATACGGATTTTTCCTGGGTTGGACAGTCAGGATATCATATTTTAAGACAAAAGAAGTATAAAACCAACGTTCATGTTTTTCTGCAAAAGAACACGGACAGGTGAAGGAGAACACATATTATGAAAATAGCCGTATATCCGGGAACATTTGATCCGGTTACTTATGGTCATCTGGATGTAGTTATGCGCGCATCAAAGCTTTTTGACCGTGTAATCGTTGGAGTTTTGCATAATTCTACAAAATCTCCGTTGTTTTCTGTGGAAGAACGTGTTAATATACTAAAGAAAGCTGTGGCAGAGATCCCGAATGTTGAAGTGCAAAGCTTTAGAGGTCTTGCAGTTGAGTTTGCGAGGGAGTGCCAGGCTCATACGATTGTGCGAGGACTGCGTGCAATCACAGATTTTGAATACGAATTGCAGATGGCACAGACAAACCGGATTCTTGAACCGGAAGTAGATACTACGTTTTTGATTACATCACTGGAATATGCATATCTGAGTTCAACAACAGTGAAGGAAGTTGCAGCGTTTGGCGGTGACATTCATAACTTTGTGCCGGATTTCGTTGCCGAGGAGATTCGCAGAAAATATACTGCGGCGGAATCCATGGGAAAGTCATGCAGCATAAAAGATAAGGAGAAAAGCAATGAGCAGCAGAATTGAACAGATTATTGAAGAAATTGAAGAGTACGTGGAGAGCTGTAAATACCAGCCTCTTTCTACCACAAAGATTGTAGTGAATAAAGAGGAACTGGAAGAGCTTCTCCGTGAGCTCCGCTTAAAAACACCGGACGAAATAAAACGTTATCAGAAGATCATCAGCAATAAAGATGCGATCCTTGCGGATGCTCAGAGCAAAGCGGATTCTATTATTGCAGAGGCAAAAGCAAAAGCTCAGGAAATGGTCGAGCAGAGCGAAGTGATGCAGGCAGCATATGCTCAGGCAAATGAGACAATCAATAATGCAAATCAGCAGGCACAGGGAATCCTGGATGCTGCAACGAATGATGCAAACAGCATACGTCTCGGAGCAATCTCTTATACAGATGACATGCTTGCTAATTTGAGCGAAATCATGACCAATACATTAAATGATGCAGGAGAAAAGTATAACAGCTTTATCGGAGCTTTGACAAACTGTTATAATATTGTGAATCAGAACAGAAGTGAACTCTCCCCTCAGGTTGCATCGGCGGATGAGCAGGAAGCTTCCGCAGAGGATCTGACAGAGGCAGCTCCGGAGATTTCATTCGACGAAGAAGAGTAAGCAAAGCAGACCGGTCAGGATGGTGCAGAGGACCTTTCCTTTCAGATAGACGGATATGGGAAGATGACTTGCCCTTATCATGGCATTTGTCTGAGCAACTGTGGAGAGTCCGCCAAAGGCAGTGCACATCAGGATTGCTGTTGCTTTTCGAGAATAAGATAAGCCGGTAGCAGAGATAAGAGAGATACCGGTGGTGATTTCTGTCATCCCGCAGAGATATGGTGCAGCCAAACGGAAGGGATCCGGCAGCTGCATCAAGATCCCGGAAATAATCGAAAACAGAATGATATACCCGCCAAGGCGGGTGATAATTTCGAATCCGTTCATGATTGAGGTGTCGAGCAGGTTTCCGATGGAAGTCTGTTTAGGCATCTCTTTTTTTGATAATTGCTTTCTGCTCAGGCGAAAGCGCCGATAAACAAATCGGAAACAGATACTGGTGAGAAAATTAGCCAGATATAAAATCAGAAAAACCGTTACAGCCATGTTTTTACTGCCAAAACCTTTTAATATCACGTAGGAGGAAAGAAATCCTGGACTTGCATGGTTGGAAAAAGTGAGCAGATATTCTGCTTCCTGACGATCAATTTGACCATTCTGGTATAATTCAGCCGTAAGACGGGCGCCCATGGGAAAACCGCAGAACATCCCTAACAGCCATACATAGGCTCCTTCCCCTGAAAGGCCCAGCAAATGGCAGAAGAAAGGTTCGAGCGGGCGCATGAAACCGCGGATCATACCAGTGTTTACAAGAATTTGTGAGAGAATCAAAAACGGAAGCAGGGAAGGCAAAATTGTATGAAACCATAAATCAAGTCCAAGGCAGGAACTTTTCAAGGCTTCCGCCGGAAAAAACAGAAGATACAGAAGAAGAAAAAAGATCAGCAGCAGAATTCCTTTGCGTTTCATAAGCATGCTCTCTTGCTTTTTCTCTATATATATGCCTTGCAAAACTCGTTTAGGTATGACAAAATAGAAACATACGCATAAGCAGAAATGAAAAAGTAACAAAAAACGGAGGTTGATGACGATGTCAGTATTAGAAGGACTGGAACCGGGACGTGTGTTCCATTATTTCGAAGAGATTACCAAAATTCCTCACGGATCTGGAAATACAAAAGCAATCAGCAATTATCTTGTTGAATTCGCAAAAAAGCAGGGACTTTCCTGGATACAGGACGAGTCCAATAATATCATCATTAAAAAACCGGCATCTGTCCGCTGTGAGAACGCTCCGACCGTGATCCTCCAGGGACACTGCGATATGGTCTGTGAAAAGAAACCGGGCAGCAGTCATGATTTTTTGAAGGATCCGCTGGATCTGGCAGTTGAGGGAGACGAAATTTTCGCCAAAGATACCACGTTAGGCGGAGATGACGGAATTGCGGTGGCCTATATGCTTGCGATTCTGGAAGCGAACGATCTGGTGCATCCGGCACTGGAAGCTGTGATTACAGTAGACGAGGAGATTGGGCTTCTTGGAGCAGCTGCGCTTGATTGTTCGGAATTGAAAGGAAGAATATTGCTGAATCTGGATTCAGAAGAAGAGGGGATCCTTACTGTTTCCTGTGCCGGAGGAATGACAGCCGTTTCCAGTCTTCCAATTCGCCGAAATGAAGTATCCGGAGTTCATTATCAGGTGTCTGTCTGTGGATTGACAGGCGGTCATTCCGGTGCAGAGATTCATAAAAACCGTGCAAATTCGAACCAGCTGGCTGGAAGATTTTTATTTGAACTTGCAAAGAGAATGGAGTATGAGATTGCAGAACTGAAAGGCGGAATGAAAGACAATGCCATCCCGAGGGCAACGCAAATGCTGCTCGTCATCGATGGCAGTGAGCAGGAAACGCTGAAAGATACTGCGAAGAAAATTGAAGCCGATTTTCGAAAAGAATACAGCGGATCGGATGAGTGCATTACAATTCTGGTTGAGCGAACATGTGAGGGACCCGTTCCCGCCCTGCATCCCATTAGCCGCCAGAAGGTCCTGTTTTTCCTGATGAACTACCCAAATGGCGTGCAAAAGATGAGTTCACTGGTGCCCGGACTTGTTGAGACTTCACTGAACCTTGGAATCGTAACCCTTATGCCGGATTGTCTGGAAACGAAAGCGAGTGTGCGCAGCTCTGTTGGAAGTGCCAAAGAGGCTGTCTCTGAAAAAATCGAATACCTGACAGAGTTTTTGGGAGGAGACTATCATGTAGAAGGTGCATATCCGGCATGGGAATATCGTACGGATTCCATGCTGCGCGATCTGTGTGTGGAAGAGTATGAAAAACTGTATGGTGTGCAACCTGCTGTGGAGGCGATTCATGCAGGATTGGAATGCGGAATTTTCTTTGAAAAACTGCCCGGACTTGACAGTGTATCCTTCGGTCCGAATATGAAGGCAATTCATACAACAGAGGAACGGTTGCAGATTTCCTCCGTCAAAAGAACTTACGAGTATCTGCTGAAAATACTGGAACGAATCGCACGATCCTGGTGATCTGCCGGCTGTGTAAAACTGTAAGAGCGTTTTATCGGAAATAGCAGTCATATTGAAGAAGATTTCCTCATATGATAAACAGGTGGGGGACGAAACTATGCGTAAGAACCGGAAAATGACTGCTCTTTTCCTTAGCTGCATTCTGTGCGGCATCTTACTGCGGCTGATTTTTGCAAGCTGTGTCTCAGGCAGCCTCTCAGAGGAAACAATCGAAACAGAGGAATTCCGAAGACTCGATTATTCGGAAGAATTTCAGAAAGATGTCTGGGAGTATGCCAGACAAAATAACCTGTCCGGGTCGGAAGTGCTGACACAGGAACTGATCATGAATGAGTTTTCACCGAATGAATTTTCAACTCCTTCGATTCATGAATTTAAGAGAAGACGTCAGTTCTTCCAGTTATATGCGAAGGATGCGTATGATTCCATTGTCAGGGCATGCAAAGCCCTCTGGGAAGATACGGTATATTTTCCAGTCGCCGGTTTTTCTCGGGAGGATACGGTGTTTTCCTTCGAAAACACGTGGATGGATTCGAGAAACTATGGTGGAAACAGAGGGCATGAGGGCTGTGATATATTTGGAACTTATGACATTCGGGGATATTATCCGATTATCAGTGTCTGTGACGGCTATGTTGAACAGATTGGCTGGCTCCCGCTGGGAGGGTGGCGTATCGGGATCCGGGGAAACCTGGGAGGTTATTTCTATTATGCGCATCTCTCAGAATATGGAAAGGAATTTCAAATCGGAGACTCTGTGAAGGCAGGACAGCTGTTAGGATTTATGGGAGATTCCGGTTACGGAGAAGAAGGAACCACAGGGAAATTCCCCGTACATCTTCACTTCGGATGCTACATCAGGTCACGGGACGGCAAGGAGATCAGTGTAAATCCCTATCCGATACTTTGTGCACTTACAGAGAGCATAAAGTGTTATTCGGATGAAAGGAGCAGAATACAGCAGGAAATAAAAGGAGTTAGCAAGTATGGATATACTGTTATGGCATGAAATTTTAGAGCCATATGATCTGGCAGTAAAAGAGTTGACGGTAAAATTTAATCATCTGATTAAGGAACATCACGAAAAGGGACTCTATTCACCGATTGAAAGTGTGTGCGGGCGTGTGAAGAGTGTCTCAAGCATTCTGGAGAAGATGCAGCGGAAGGGAATCTCTCCGGATGATATGGAGGAACAGGTGGAGGATATTGCTGGAATTCGTATCATCTGTCAGTTTGTCGAAGATATTGAAAAGGTCGCCGAACTGATTTCCAAACGCTCAGATATTGTGATCAAGAGTGAGAAAGATTATATAAAACATATGAAGGACAGCGGATATCGCAGCTATCATCTCATTGTATATTATACAGTGGAAACTATGAACGGTCCCAAACGACTTCAGGCTGAAATCCAGATCCGGACAATGGCGATGGATTTCTGGGCTACGATCGAGCATTCCCTTCAATACAAATACAAAGCGAATATTCCCGAACATATTCGGGATCGTCTGGAAGCGGCGGCAAGAGCGATCATTTCTCTGGATAACGAAATGTCTTCTGTCCGCAGTGAGATTATGGATGCTCAGAATTCCTCGCAGATTCAGAGAAATCTGATTACAGACATACTGAACAACATAGAAAACCTCTACAAACTTTCCAATAAAAGAGAGGTTGAAAAGATACAGGATGAGTTTTATCATATTTATGCACTGAATGATCTTCAGGAACTGAAGCGTTTTCATAAGGAACTCGATCTGATTGCAGAAGGTTATCGTGCTCAGGCTATTACAGATGAAATGTAGAGAAAATGAGGTACTTGACAAATGAGACTTCCGGAGATGTTTCTCTCCCAGATGAAAGAGTTGCTGGGAGAAGAGGAATTTAAACAATATATCACGAGTTTTGATCAGCCAATCTGTCATGCGCTTCGTGCAAATACCAGCAAAATATCTCCGGATGAACTGAAAAAAAGAGTGCCTTTTAAACTGGAAAAGATTCCATGGATTCCAAATGGATTTTATTATGAGGAAGGTTTTGCTTCCCCAACAAAACATCCTTATTATCACGCCGGGCTGTACTATCTTCAGGAGCCAAGCGCTATGACACCTGCCAGCCGTCTTCCGATTGAGAAGGGGGATCAGGTGTTGGATCTCTGTGCAGCACCGGGAGGAAAAGCAACAGAACTGGCCAGTCGTCTGGATGGGACTGGTATGCTATTGGCAAATGATATCAGTCATTCCAGAGCAAAAGCGCTCCTTAAAAATCTGGAAAATCAGGGCTTTGGAAATATTCTGGTCACCAGTGAAGAGCCCCAAAAACTTGTGAATGCTTATCCGGAACATTTTGACAAGATTTTACTGGATGCTCCTTGTTCCGGCGAAGGAATGTTTCGAAGAGAACCCTCCATGATCCGCTTCTTTGAAGAAAATGGTCCGAATACTTATGTTCCGATCCAGAAAAAACTGACGGAACAGGCTTATCAGATGTTAAAACCAGGTGGCATGATGCTTTATTCCACCTGTACATTTTCCGTGGAAGAAAACGAATCTGTGATTGAGGAACTTCTGCGTTCTCATGAGGATCTTGCTCTTATGAAGATCCAGCCAGATTATGAAGGTTTTTTCCCGGGAATCTCTGTTAATGGAAGGGATCTCTCAGATTTTGTTCGCATCTTTCCTCACAGAATGAGAGGTGAAGGTCATTTTCTGGCACTTTTGCAAAAAAAAGAGTCAGAGCGATCACAATTGAGGAAAAGCAGCAACAGAGTCGTCTGCAGCTGTATGCCTTGCGAGGCCAGAGAATTTCTTGGCCAGATCCGAAGAGACTGGTCTAACGGAAGCTTCCGCCATATCGATGAACAGCTGTATTTTCTTGCAGAACAGATGTTTCCGGCAAAAGGGCTCAGATACCTTCGGACAGGTCTTCATCTGGGAACGATCCGGCGCGGAAGATTTGAGCCTTCCCAGGTCCTTGCCATGAATCTGAAACCGGAAGAATTTCCGGTTGTGGTGCCGCTGTGTGGCGAGGATGAACGTGTACTTCGTTACCTGAAGGGAGAAACCATTGATCTGACAGGTTTGTCCTGTAAAGGAATGAAAGGCTGGGCGCTGCTCTGTGTGGATGGCTATCCTTTAGGATTTGGGAAAATTGCGGGACAAATGCTGAAGAATAAATACTATACGGGATGGCGTATGACATGAGCAGATTGAGATTGGATAAATATCTGGCAGATATGGGGAAAGGAACCCGTACGCAGGTTAAGGGAATGATACGAAGCGGTCGTGTCACAGTAAATGGGCAGGTCATCAAAACAGCCGAATGGAAAGTGGATACAGAACAGGATGCAATTCTTCTGGATGACCAGCCAATCAGATACGAAACTATGGAATACTGGATGCTCCACAAGCCATCCGGGGTGGTATCTGCAACCACTGATGCCAAAGAGAAAACAGTGCTGGATCTGCTTCCGGATGCTGTGCGCAAGGATCTGTTTCCGGTAGGCCGTCTGGATAAAGATACCGAGGGACTGCTTCTGATTACAAACGACGGCGCGCTCGCGCATCGCCTGCTTTCGCCGAGATCCCATGTGGATAAGATGTATTATGCGAAAATTCAGGGAAAGGTCACACAAGCGGATGCAGAACTGTTTGCACGCGGTGTGGATATCGGGGATGAAAAACCAACACTTCCTGCAAAACTGGAAATCAGAAAAAGTGACCAGTTAAGCGAAATTCTCATCACGATTCAGGAAGGGCGATATCACCAGATCAAGCGAATGTTTGAGGCAGCGGGCAAGCAGGTGATCTATCTGAAGAGGCTTTCCATGGGACCGCTTGTTCTGGATGAGCAGCTGAAGGCAGGAGAAGCGCGGAGACTGACCGGAGAAGAAAGGAATCAATTATGCCATTTTTACCAATAAGCAGAAAGGATATGGAAGAGAGGGGAATCACCAGACTGGATTTAGTCTATGTGATCGGCGATGCTTATGTGGATCATTCCTCCTTCGGACCTGCAATTATCAGCAGGGTACTGGAATCTCACGGATATACTGTTGGCATCATTCCGCAGCCGGACTGGAAGAACGATGAGAGCATAACCATTCTTGGAGAACCGCGCCTTGCGTTTCTGGTTTCTTCCGGGAATATGGATTCCATGGTCAATCATTATACGGTGGCAAAAAAGCACAGGAAAACCGATGCTTTTTCACCGGGCGGACAAATGGGGCTGCGCCCTGACCGGGCGGTGACCGTTTATGGGAACCTGATTCGGAAAACATACAAACATACACCGATTATTCTCGGCGGTATCGAGGCTTCTCTCAGGCGTCTGGCACATTACGATTACTGGTCAGATCAGGTAAAACGATCGGTCCTTTTGGATTCCGGAGCGGATCTGATCTCTTATGGGATGGGAGAACGCTCGATCGTGGCTATTGCAGATGCACTCAACTCGGGGATTTCCATACAGGATCTCACCTTTCTTCCGGGCACGGTATATCGCTGCAAAACTCTGGATCATCTGGAACATCCGGTGCTCCTTCCGGAATTTGACCAGGTGAAGAAGAATAAAGCAGCGTATGCGAAAAGTTTCGCCATTCAGTACAAGAATACCGATGCTCTCACTGCACATCCTCTTGCAGAGCCTTATGGCAATCAGGGATATGTCGTGCAGAATCCTCCCTCCCGGCCGCTTTCGACTCAGGAAATGGATGATGTGTATGATCTTCCGTATATGAGAACTTATCATCCGATCTATGAGGAAGAAGGCGGTATTCCGGCACTATCGGAGATCAAATATAGTCTGACCAGCAACAGGGGATGCTTCGGATCCTGCAGTTTTTGTGCGCTTACCTTTCACGAAGGAAGAATTGTACAGACCAGAAGCCACGATTCCATCCTGCGGGAAGCCCGTCTGATGACAACAGAAAAAGATTTCAAAGGATATATTCACGATGTAGGAGGTCCGACCGCAGATTTTCGGGCGCCTGCCTGCAAAAAACAGCTGGAGAAAGGAGCATGTCCCAATCGGAACTGCCTGTTTCCTTCGCCCTGCAGAAATGTGGAAGCTTCTCACAGTGATTACGTAAAGCTGCTGCGTTCACTGAAAGAGATACCCGGAATAAAAAAGGTCTTTATCCGCTCGGGCATCCGGTTTGATTATGTATTGCTGGATCGGGATCCGACTTTCCTTCGGGAACTTGTCAAAGATCATATCAGCGGACAGCTGCGCGTGGCGCCGGAACATGTTTCTGATCAGGTTCTTTATTACATGGGGAAACCGCCTCATAAAATCTATCAGGAATTTCTGCGAAAATTTGACGAATGTAATCGGAAAACAGGAAAACAGCAGTATGCGCTGCCGTATTTTATGTCTTCCCACCCGGGATGCGGACTGAAAGAAGCGGTTGAGCTGGCTGAGTATATCCGGGATATGGGCTTTATCCCGGAGCAGGCGCAGGATTTCTATCCGACGCCTTCCACACTTTCTACCTGTATGTATTATACCGGTCTGGATCCGCGAACCATGGAACCGGTGCCGGTCACAAAGTCGCCTCATGAAAAAGCGATGCAGAGAGCTTTGATACAATATCGGAATCCGGAAAACTACGATCTGGTATACGAGGCGCTTCGAAGAAGCGGCAGGGAAGATCTGATTGGTTACGGTAAAAATTGCCTGATAACACCGAAGAAAGGATCCGGAGGGTCCAGGGGAAGCAGCATTCAGGGAAAACTGTCAAAGAAACCAGGCGGCAGATCCGAATCTTTCGATGGTCAGTCAAAAGCACGGAATCTGAAAAAGAAAACCATTCGGAACGTTCATAAAAAGAAAGATCGATAAGAATCTAAACTTTTCATAAAACAGTTGGTAATTGACTGGAAAATTTGTTACACTAGAAGGTAGTTTGACAAAAAGATACAGAAGGGAACATGTGATATGAAAGTAAAAAAAGGAGAACGCGGATATATCCGATATGAGCAGAAGAAACGCTTTTTAGTGACACTGGGACTGTTTGCACTTCCCATGATCCTGTTTATCATTGGTCTGGTAGTGACCGATGGAAATAAAGCCAATATCTTTACTGTGATTGCCATGGTGGGATGCCTTCCTGCCTGCCGTTCAACGGTTTCTTTTATCATGATGATGCTGCAGAAACCATCAGAAACGAAAACTTATGAGGATATTTGCTCTCATGCGGGTGATCTGCTTATGTCATATGAAATGTATATCACCAAAGAGACCAACAGTCTGATGGTTGAAGCAGCAGCGTTTTGTGGTGAAGAAGTTGCCTGCTTTACTTCCAGAGCAAAATCCGCGGAGCAGATCAATGAATGCGAAGCATATCTGGCCAAGATTCTAAGAGCAAACGGATACCGCTGTCACGTAAAGATTTTTGACCGTGAAAAAGCATATCTGGAGCGATTGGATTCGCTGAACCGCAATCGTCTGGATCTGGAAAAATCAGCAAATGAAAAATTCACTCCGGATGAACGTTATCCGCTTCTTAGCCGGGACGAACTGGTGAAACATACCATGCTGACACTGGCATTGTAGGAGATTGTAAAGAACATGAGAGAACTGACTGTGACAAACCGTGACTGCTCTCAGCAGCTGATCAAATATTTATCCAAATATATGGAGGAAGCGCCAAAAAGCTTTTTCTATAAAATGCTCCGAAAAAAAAACATCTTGCTGAACGGGAAACGGGCAGACGGAAATGAAAAGCTGCAGGAAGGAGATGTCATTCGCATCTATCTTTCGGAAGAAACCATCGCAAAATTCCGCAAATCTGCAAATTCCAGCAGTAAAACCGGACCGCTGAAGCTATCGATTGTGTATGAAGATGATCAGGTGATTTTTTTGAATAAACCTGCCGGTCTTCTCTCACAGAAGGCAGTTTTGCAGGATGTAAGTCTGACGGAATATCTTGCAGATTATCTGCATGAACAGGAAAAAAACTCCCGTGAGAGCATGTTTCGTCCCGGTATCTGCAATCGTCTGGATCGAAATACCAGCGGATTGGTACTTGCGGGGAAGAGTGTTGCTTCTGTTCAGCAGTTGTCATCTCTCATTGCAGAACACAGAGTGGATAAGTACTATCTGACACTTGTAAAGGGAAATCTTCGAACATCCAGAAAAATCAGCGGATTTCTTGTGAAAAATCCAAAAACAAATCAGGTTACCGTTACAAAAACAGCAGATGCGGATGGTGTGCCGATTGAAACCTGGTATGAACCGCTTTGTATCGGGAAGGAAATCACTCTTTTGAAAGTAAAGCTGATTACGGGAAAAAGCCATCAAATCCGCGCACATCTTGCAAGTATTTCCCATCCGGTTGTCGGTGACACCAAATACGGGGATCCTGTATTGAATGAAAGATTCCGTAAAAGGTATAATCTTCGATATCAGCTGCTTCATTCATGGAAAACAGCCTTTCCGGAAATCGAAGGCGGATTGTCCTATCTTTCCGGTAAGAGTTTTACCGCGCCTGTTCCGAAACTATTTGGAGAGATCATAAAGGGCGAACAATTGACAGGAGACGAATTATGAGCAAACAGGACGAAAAAAAGAATAAGAAATCATCCGAAAAATCCGGTATCGGAAGAGAAATCTGGGAATATGTCAGGATGACTGTGGTTGTTGTCGTTGTTGTTATTTTACTGGAACAATTTGTGATCATCAACGCGAGGATTCCCTCTCCATCGATGCAAAACACAATCATGACCGGTGATCAGATTTTCGGAAGCCGTCTGGCGTATCTGAACAGTGATCCAGAGCGATATGATATTGTGATTTTTTACTATCCGGACGACGAGAGCCAGAAATTTATCAAGCGTGTGATTGGGCTTCCGGGGGAAACAGTCCGAATTGTGGACGGAAAAGTCTATATCAATGACTCCGAAACTCCGCTGGATGACAGTTTTTGTCCGGAAACTCCCTTAGGTGACTGGGGACCGTATACTGTTCCGGAAGATCATTATTTTATGCTCGGTGATAACAGAAATGTTTCCAAAGATTCGCGCTACTGGGTCAATACCTACGTAGCGAGGGACAAGATTATCGGAAAGGCTGTTCTTCGTTACTGGCCAATCACGGATCTTTCCCTGATAAAATAATAACCGGTCAATTGGGAGGCAATTAGAGAATGGCTACATGGAATTCCAGAGGACTTCGAGGTTCGGGGCTTGAGGAACTGATCAACCGTACGAATGACCAGTACAGAGACAAGGGACTTGCACTAATCCAAAAAATACCAACACCGATTACCCCGATCCGGATTGACAGGGAAAGTCGTCAGATCACACTGGCATATTTTGAAAAAAAAAGTACAGTTGACTATATTGGAGCAGTGCAGGGGATCCCTGTCTGTTTTGATGCAAAGGAATGCAGGACGGATTCTTTTCCGCTTGCAAATATCCATGAGCATCAGATCGTTTTTATGCAGGACTTTGAAAAGCAGGGCGGAATCTCCTTCCTGCTTCTGTATTTTACCGGACGAGATATCTTTTACTATCTGAGGTTTGAGACGGTCATGAAATTCTGGGAGAGAGCCAGAATGGGAGGACCGAAACATTTTTCTTTTGATGAGTTGGATAAGGCATTTATTCTTCCGGGAACGGGAAGTGGATTTTTAGTACCATATCTTGAGGGACTGCAGAAAGATCTGAATGTCAGGGATTGACAGGAAGATGCTTTTCCGATATAATACCAATAGTTTGACTGCATTACCATGGTAGCACGGTAGCAGAGTAAAGTGTGAAAGTGAGGAATTAAGATGGACCGTTTGATTCACACACCAGAAGGTGTGCGTGATGTCTACAATCAGGAATGTGCAAAAAAGATGTTTCTTCAGAACAAGATTGAAAAAGTCTTTCATGCCTACGGTTATCAGGATATAGAGACGCCAACCTTTGAATATTTTGATGTTTTCAGTCGGGAAGTAGGTACAACACCGTCGAAAGATTTATATAAATTTTTCGACAGGGAAGGTAATACGCTGGTGCTTCGCCCAGATTTTACACCTTCTGTGGCCAGAGCAGCCTCAATGTATTTTATGGATGAGTCTATGCCGATCCGACTGTGTTATCGGGGAAGCAGTTTTGTCAATAATTACAGCTATCGTGGAAGACTGCGCGAATCTACACAGATGGGCGTGGAACTTCTAAATGATGATTCCCCCATGGCAGATGCAGAGATTATCGCAATGACAGTGAAAGTCATGCTGGATGCAGGGCTTAGAGAGTTTCAGGTGAGCATCGGACACAATGAATATTTTAAGGCTCTGGCGCGGGAAGCAAATCTGGATGAGGAACACTTGATGGAGCTGCGGGAATTAATCTCGATCAAAAACCAGTTCGGTGCCATGGAATTACTGGAAGGTCTTGCTATCCGTGAGGATCTAAGAAAAGCGATCAGCGAAGTTCCAAAGATGTTTGGTACTGTGGAAGTGTTGGAGAAAGCCAGGGGACTTACCTCCAATCCTGCGGCTCTTGAAGCAGTTACCCGTCTGAAGACAATCTATGAGATACTGAAGGATTATGGATATGAAAAATATATTTCCTTTGATTTTGGACTGTTGAGTAAGTTCCGCTATTATACAGGCGTGATTTTCCAGGCGTTTACCTATGGAACCGGAGAACCAATTGCAAAAGGCGGAAGGTATGACCATCTTCTCGAGCATTTTGGAAAGAAAGCACCGGCCATTGGCTTTTGCATTGTGATGGAATCTCTGATGAATGCACTTGAGCGGCAGAAAATTGAGATTCCGGTACTAAATACCAGGACGATGATCCTGTATCCTGATTTTCTCCAGCCAATGGCGGTAAAGCTGGCGGTGGATCACCGCAGGAAGGGAATGGATATTGCCCTTGTATGCTTCGCACGAGACAAGGTTCTTGCAGATTATAAGGAATACGGCCGAAGAAATCAGTTTGGCGGAATCGTTTATATCCAGAAGAGAGACTGTGTTCTCGCAATTAATCTGTCAACAGACGATGTACAGCAGATTGAACTGAATGATTGAGAGGATGGTGTACATAGATGAGATATTTGACCTTTGCCCTTGGAAAGGGACGCCTTGCCTACCAGACGCTTGAGCTGTTTGAGCGGGTGGGTATTAACTGCGAGGAAATGAAAAATAAAGATACCAGAAAACTGATTTTTACCAATGAAGAATTAAAGCTCCGTTTTTTTCTCGCGAAAGGACCCGATGTGCCGACCTACGTGGAATATGGCGCAGCAGATATCGGAATCGTAGGAAAAGATACAATTCTGGAAGAAGGAAGAAAACTGTATGAAGTTCTGGATCTTGGCTATGGCAAATGCCGCATGTGTGTCTGCGGTCCCGAATCAGCCGGAGAATTACTGAAACATAATCAACAAATCCGCGTAGCAACTAAATATCCAAATATCGCTAAGGATTATTTTTATAATAAAAAGCATCAGACGGTAGAGATTATTAAACTGAACGGCTCCATCGAACTTGCCCCGATTGTAGGTCTTTCGGAAGTCATTGTGGATATTGTGGAGACGGGAAGTACGCTGAAAGAGAATGGTCTGCAGGTACTTGAAGAAGTATGTCCTCTTTCTGCCCGTATGGTAGTCAATCAGGTAAGTATGCGGATGGAAAATGAACGAATTACACGTCTGATTCAGGATCTTAAGAGTGCGCTGCCAAAAGCATAAAGGAGAACGAAAAAACAATGAGAATCGTAAAACTGACAAGAGAAACAACAGAAAACATACTGGAAACGATGCTCCAAAGAAGTCCGACACAGTATGGTTCCTATGAAGCGGTTGTTCAGGAAATTATTGAAACTGTGAAAAAGAATAAAGACCAGGCTCTTTTCGAATATGCAGAAAAATTCGATCATGTCAAGCTCGATGCATCCACACTTCAAGTGACATCCAAAGAGATTGATGACGCATATGAACAGGTAGATCCAGATCTGCTGCGTGTCATCCGAAAAGCAATGATGAATATCCGTGATTTTCATGAAAAGCAGAAACAAAACAGCTGGTTTACCACATCTGAAAAAGGTATTATGCTTGGTCAGAAGATTACGCCGCTAAAAAGAGTCGGTGTCTATGTTCCAGGGGGAAAGGCAGCTTATCCTTCCTCTGTGCTGATGAATATTATCCCGGCGAAAGTAGCAGGGGTAAAGGAAATTTGTATGGTGACTCCCTGTAATGCAAAAGGGAAAGTCAATCCTGTGGTTCTTGTGGCAGCCAGGGAGGCCGGTGCAGACAGAATCTTTAAAGCAGGCGGTGCACAGGCAATTGCTGCTCTTGCCTATGGTACGGAGAGTATCCCAAAAGCAGATAAAATTGTCGGTCCGGGAAACATTTATGTGGCACTGGCAAAAAAAGCAGTCTATGGAAATGTAAGTATTGACTCCATTGCCGGTCCCAGCGAGATTCTGGTTCTCGCAGACGAAACTGCAAATCCGCGTTTTGTGGCAGCGGATCTGCTCAGCCAGGCAGAACATGATGAGCTGGCAAGTGCAATTCTGATTACAACATCAGAGGAACTGGCAAAGAAAGTAAGCGATGAAGTGGATGGTTTCCTTCAGGTACTCTCAAGGAAAGAAATCATTTCCAAATCCTTGGATAATTTTGGATATATTCTGGTGGCAGAAAGCAAGGAAGAAGCCATTGCCGCTGTGGATGAGATTGCACCGGAACATCTGGAAATTGTAACTTGCAATCCTTTCGAGGATATGATGAAAGTACATAATGCAGGCGCGATTTTCCTTGGCGAGAATTCCAGTGAGCCGCTTGGCGATTACTTTGCCGGACCCAACCACATTCTGCCCACCAACGGCACAGCCAAATTTTTCTCACCGCTTTGCGTTGATGATTTCGTAAAAAAATCGAGTCTGATTTATTATTCAAAAGAGGCGCTCACCGAAATTCACGAAGACATCGAAAGCTTTGCAAAATCAGAAAAACTGACCGCACATGCAAATTCAATTGCGGTTCGTTTTGAACAGCGGGAGGAAGACTGATGAGAGAAAGAATTGCCCAGATGGAGCGTGTGACCAGAGAAACTGCCATCAATCTCCGTTTGAATCTCGACGGTACAGGACAGAGTGATATACATACAGGGATCGGATTTTTTGATCATATGCTTGACGGATTTGCCCGTCATGGTCTGTTTGATCTGACGGTACAGGTGGAAGGCGATCTGGAAGTTGATGGTCACCATACCATTGAAGACACCGGAATTGTACTTGGAAACGCAATCCGGGAAGCCGTAGGAGATAAGCAGGGTATCCGGCGATATGGCAGTATGATTCTTCCCATGGATGAAACTCTGGTTCTTTCCGCTGTGGACCTTTGCGGGAGACCCTATCTTTCCTTTTCTGCTGATTTTACCCGCGAAAAAGTAGGCGATATGGAAACAGAGATGGTACGTGAATTTTTCTATGCGGTATCCTATGCAGCTGCTATGAATCTACATGTAAAAGTTTTGGATGGGGGTAACAATCATCACATGGTAGAAGCAATGTTCAAGGCATTTGCGAAAGCGCTCGATGAAGCAGTATCCTATGATCATAGAATCAGTGGGGTGCTTTCCACAAAAGGAAGTCTGTAAGATCAGTCAACGTATGGAGGACATTATGAACAAATTACTGATTCCCAATATTTATCTTTCGAATGAAAAGGCAGTGCAGGGCTTTCACAGTGCAACCCCCCTTGCAGAAGAAAAGCCCGAAGATCTTGCACGCAGTTATTCCAATCACGGAGCAGATGAACTGCTGATTCTTGAATTTTCCAGAAATGATGTGGAGCACGATGCAGCGATTGCACAGATCAAACGAATCTGTGATGCTGCCGAAGTCCCTGTAATCGCAGGCGGAAATGTAAAACGCATGGAGGACGTAAAAAAACTGATTTACGCAGGCTGTCACAGAGCCATTCTCAATTTCGGCAAAGAGGTAAACTGTGAACTTCTTGAGGAAGTGTCCAAAAAGTTCGGAAAAGAAAAGATGGTGATCTACCTTCCTACAGTGGATGCCTATGAGCGCTATCAGGAAACCATTGAGACATACGCAGGTATGTTGTATTGCGACGACGGCATCCAGGATCAGCTCCATCAGCTTTCTGCTCTGCCGGTTCTGGTACTGACAAATCAGAAGGATCCCCTGGAACTGCTCTCATCCGATGCTGCAGCGGCAATCACTGGTGCAGTTGTCAGCAAACCAGGGCAGGATCTGATGGAATTAAAACATCGCTGCAAACAAAATGGAATTCCGGTAAATACTTTTGAAAGCGCGATTGCCTGGTCTGATTTCAAATTGAACAGTGACGGAATGGTACCTGTGATTGTACAGGATTATCAGACAGATGAAGTCCTGATGCTGGCTTATATGAATGAGGAGGCTTTTGAGACAACACTTCGTACAGGAAAAATGACTTACTGGAGCCGCAGCCGCAGGGAGTTGTGGACAAAGGGAATGACTTCCGGGCATTTTCAGTATGTAAAATCTCTGGCACTGGATTGTGATAATGACACCATTCTTGCAAAGGTTTCTCAGATTGGTGCTGCATGTCACACCGGAAACCGTTCCTGCTTTTTTAAGGAACTTGTAAAAAAAGAGTATGATGATACGAATCCGCTGCGTGTTTTTCAGAATGTCTACGATGTCATCAGCGACAGAAAACTTCATCCAAAGGATGGATCCTATACCAACTATTTGTTTGACAAGGGAATCGATAAGATTCTGAAAAAGGTTGGAGAAGAATGTACTGAAATCGTCATTGCAGCGAAAAATCCGGATCCGGAAGAAATCAAATATGAAATCTCAGACTTTTTGTATCATGCCATGGTACTTATGGTAGAGAAAGGTGTTACCTGGGAAGACATCACCAGAGAGCTTGCAAGAAGATAAAAAACCCCTGACATATGTAATTTTTCCATATGCCAGGGGTTTTTTATCATTTTTTTCTACAGAAGGAGATACTTCAGGATAAACAATACTGCAAGTACATACATCAGTGGACTTATTTTCTTGTCCTTAACTTTTCCGCTGATCAGGTGAATCGCCACATACGAAATCACGCCCATTGCAATACCCTCGGAGATGCTGTAGAAGAACGGCATAGCTCCGATACAGATGTAGCATGGGATTGCTTCTG
This sequence comes from Fusicatenibacter sp., assembly GCA_022766945.1. GTDB lineage: Bacteria > Bacillota > Clostridia > Lachnospirales > Lachnospiraceae > Fusicatenibacter. The sequence continues at coordinate 35,411 of JALEOU010000040.1, forward strand.
CAAGATCTTCGAAATCAATATTGACTACATTGGTCAGCATGTAGAAACCAACAACGATCAGTGCCGGTGCCGTAGCAAAAGACGGGATTGCGAGGAAAATCGGAGAGAGGAACAGTGCAAGTCCAAACAGTACTGCAGTGGTAATAGCAGTAAGACCTGTACGTCCGCCCTCAGAAACACCGGATGCACTCTCAACGAAAGTAGTTGTGGTGGAGGTGCCAAGCAGAGCTCCTGCGGAAGTTGCAACTGCATCAGCCATCAGCGCGCCTTTGATGTGCGGAAGCTTTCCGTCTTTATCAAGCATATTGGCCTTTGAAGAAACACCGATCAGCGTTCCGATGGTATCGAACATATCTACAAAAAGGAACGCAAACATGATAACAAAGAATTCTGCAGATTTCAAAATAGAGAAATCAAGCTTGCAGAAAATCGGTGAAAGACTCGGGATGGAAATACCATTGGAGAAATCCGGAAACAGGCTGTAAAAACCATTGGCCGGATTTGGCACATAAAGTCCAAACAGCTGGCAGATCATACCAAGAATCCAGGTAGTCAGAATGCCCCAGAGAATATTTCCTTTTACATTGCGGACTACCAGAACCGCCGTAACAATGACACCTATAACAGCCAGGATCACGGTAATTCCAACATCATTGAAGGTACCGGCCACAAATTCCGTACCGTTTAAAGCTGCAGCAGACTTCAGATTGTCGTTGTATGCAGACAGGGAATAAAGTCCTGCGACAGTTGAGCTGTTTGGCAGCACGATTTTGGCATTCTGCAGTCCGATAAAAGCGATAAACAGACCGATACCTACGCTGACAGCGGACTTCAGGCTCATGGGGATGGCGTTAAAGATTGCTTCCCGAACATTCGTCAGTGAAAGCACAATAAAAATCAATCCTTCTACAAAAACAGCTGTCAGGGCTGCCTGCCAGCTGTAGCCCATACCGAGTACGACCGTGTAGGCAAAATAAGCATTCAGTCCCATTCCCGGTGCAAGCGCAAACGGATAATTAGCAAAAAGCGCCATGATAATTGTGCCGATCATCGAAGCCAGGGCTGTGGCTGTAAATACGGCACCGTGATCCATACCTGTCACAGACAGGATGTTGGGGTTTACGGCCAGAATATATGCCATTGTCATGAAAGTAGTAATACCGGCAATGATTTCGGTTCTGACCGTGGTGTTGTTTTCCTTGAGTTTGAAAAACTTTTCCATACTTCTCTCTCCTTTTCATTTGATATGTGTTCCATATACAAGTGATGTTACAATATTCTCCGTTGGAATGCAAGGAAATCAGAAAAAAAAGTAACTTTCTCTGGACAAACGGTGAGGATTCTTATATGATAAAAATAGTGCTTTGTTAAATGAATGTTATAAATACGTTAAATATACGTAAGCTTTCAGACAAATAAGCACATGTTTTGTAAACGCCGCGGGTACAGCGGCAATGAATAAGGGAAACGAAAATATTACTTAAGGAAGAAAAAGAGTATGGATGTTGTAATGTCTTTGGTTGGCGGTTTGGGCTTTTTCCTGTATGGAATGAAGCTGATGAGTGAAGGCCTGCAAAAAGTTGCCGGTTCCAAAATGCGGCGTATTCTTGAAGTCTTTACCAAAAACAGAGTGATTGGAGTATTGGTGGGAACTTTCTTTACTGCACTGATCCAGTCATCGAATGCGACCACCGTAATGGTTGTCAGCTTTGTCAATTCCGGTCTGATGAAGCTCTCCCAGGCTCCGGGAATCATTCTCGGTGCAAATATTGGTACCACGGTCACGGGTCAGTTGATTGCGTTTGACCTGGCGGATATTGCTCCGCTGTTTGTGATCATCGGTGTAATCATGGCGATGTTCATCAAAAACCACATGACGATCAGCCGTCTTGGAGAAGTTATTCTCGGATTCGGTATCCTGTTTATGGGAATCTCCACCATTTCCGGCGCGCTGAATGTGGCAAAGGAAATACCGATGGTAGTGCAGATTCTCGGATCTCTCACAAATCCGCTGGTTGCTTTTCTCGTTGGATGGGCAGCTACAGCGATTCTCCAGAGCAACTCTGCTACAGTTGGTATTATTATGCTACTTGCCAGAGAAGGGCTGATGGAACTTCCGGTGTGCCTGTTTATGATGCTTGGCTGTAATATAGGATGCACTATGTCTGCGATTCTTGCAAGCATGGGCTGTAAGAAGGATGCAAAACGTGCAGCAGCAGTTCATCTGCTGTTCAATATTTCAGGTACCATTGTCTGTGCGATTATCTTTACCCTTGCAGGTGATTATGTCGTGAATTTCTTTTTACAGATTTCCGGAAACGAGCCCGGTCGTATGATTGCAAATGCCAACTCTATCATCAAGGTTTGCCAGGTAATTCTGATGCTGCCGTTTACTCCATTACTGGTTAAGATGACGTACTTCCTGATCAGAGGAACAGATAAAGAAGAAAAGAAATTCGAACTTGCTTATATTGGTGTAAAACATGGTTATTCGCCGACAACGGCAGTACTGCAGGCGGTTCGTGAGATGGAGCGCATGGCGAAAATGGCTGAGACAAACCTGATTCGTGCCATGAATACGCTGGTGACTCACGATCAGAAGGAAATTGACGAAGTTTATCGTGTAGAAGAAAATATCAATTTCCTGAATAAAGAAATTACAAATTATCTGGTACATCTGAATCAGGCTACACTGCCTACAGACGATGTTATGAGAATCGGTGCCCTGTTTCACGTGGTGAATGATATTGAACGAATCGGAGATCATGCTGAGAATGTGGCGGATGCTTCGGTACAGATGATCGATGATGAAGTTGTCTTTAGTAAACAGGGAGAGCGCGATCTCTCCGATATGCTGGATATGGTATTGAAGATCCTGGATTTTTCCATCGAAATGTTTGCAAAAGATGATCGGCAGCATGTTCAGGAAATTATGGATCTGGAGAATTCTATCGATCAGGAAGAAAGAGATCTTCAGCAGAAACATGTGGAGCGCCTGACGCGCAATGAGTGTACTCCGGAAGCAGGAATGATTTTCTCTGACCTGATTTCCGGTCTGGAGCGTGTAGCAGATCACTCGACGAATATTGCCTTCTCTATACTGGATGAAGATCCGGAGGAGGCAGCTGCCATTACCGAATCAGGTACAGCAGGTTGACATAAAAAAATCAGAAAGCGCATTGCAGATGGATTGTAGTTCTCTGTAGTGCGCTTTTTACAGGAAAGGATGAGGTATCAAGTTTGAAACAAAGAGGTAGCAGATAGAGTATAAATTTGAACATCACAAATAAGCCATCATATGGTGGCTGAAAATTGAATATTAACGCAACACCTAATCAGGAAGCAGGTAAAGGATCATCCTTGATGAGATAACCTCGTTGCCTTAGCAGATTAAGTGCCTGAGAAGTGGTAAGAACTTTTTCTTTGTTCACAGGACGTGATTCAAGAAA
>JALEOU010000060.1 GCA_022766945.1 Fusicatenibacter sp.
CTTCTCAAAAATGGTTTCCGCTCTCGCATTAATCAACAGTCCTTTCCCGGTGTACTGCGGGAATCCCCATGTCATCTGTTCTGCAGTCAGATGCGCAGAGATCCCGGTCAGGACAACTGCCTGTTCCGCCGGACGCACATCGCCGGCTTTCAGTTTCATATTCTGATCGATCTCCCGGACAACCTTACGGATCTCCTCTTCTGTCTTTTCGTCAACGTAATATCTTCCACACATACTGCACCTCGACTCTTACTGACCTGCGCCTTTTACTGCCTGCGCACCAGAATTCTATGCGCGGCAGTATTATTTCTTTGAAAATTGTGATTTGGCTGCCCAAATTACTTCTCGAATGGATCCCAATCATTGGTAAGCAGTAATTATCTACAAAAATCTTTCGCAAGGCGACAAATTTTACTGCTCGTCTTCATTTTTTCCATGTTCAGGCAGTTTTTTCGCCAACTGCACAAAAAACGCATTAAAAACCTCTCTCGAATCCTCTCCTGAATCCACTGTCGGAAGAATTCCAGTACTTCCTCTGTGTGGAACCAGTGTTCCCCGCCTTTTTGCTCTGTCAGTTCACAGCCAAAGCGATCCGCAAACCGCTTCACATACGCGTATTCGCTGAGCATATCGGTTCCACCTCAAAGGATCGACGTTCTGTGCAGCCAGTATTCGACCGGATTTTATTTCCCTCTGATATCCGGACGAGTCCATCATTCTTATCAGCCAAGTGTATCAGAAAATCACGAAAAATTCTACTATATCCAAATCTTTATACACAAACTTGCGATGTAACAACAGCCGTGGTAAAATAATTAGGAAAACAGCGAGCAGAATCCCTTGCTTAAAATCTGAAAGGTGTGAGTATCTGATGGGAAGATTTTTAAATCCTGATAACAGTGCATTCCAGATTACATTAAATTCAAAAATATACGTAGATAAAACGGGGCTTTTAGACATTACCAATCAGGCGATCGATACAGACGCAGCATTTATCTGTAACAGCCGTCCCCGCCGCTTCGGAAAGTCCATTACTGCAAATATGCTTGCAGCGTATTATAGCAAAGGCTGTGATTCCAAAAATATGTTTGCAGGCTTGAACATCGGCAGAATGGATTCTTTTGAACAATTTCTGAACAAATATGATGTGATCCATTTTGATGTTCAGTGGTGCATGATGGATGCCGGAAGTCCGGAAAAGACTGTCAGTTACCTCAACAGACATATCGTTGACGAACTCAAAGATGCGTATCCATCGGTTATTGCCGATTCCGTTCAGACTGCTTACGGAGCAATGTCCCGAATCAATGCTGAAACCGGAAGAAAATTCATTGTAATTATAGATGAATGGGATGTATTAATCCGCGATGAGGCACAAAACAGCGCATTACAGGATGAGTATATTGACTTCCTGTGCGGAATGTTCAAGGGTGTCGAACCGACTCGTTTCATCAGCCTCGCGTATCTTACAGGGATTCTTCCAATAAAAAAGCTCAAGACTCAGTCTGCTTTAAATAACTTCGATGAATACACAATGTTGGATGCAGGAGAACTGTCTCCCTTTGTAGGTTTTACAGATTATGAAGTAAAAGAACTGAGCAAGCAATTCAACAGAGATTTTTCTGCAGTTGAACGATGGTATGATGGCTATCTGCTCTCCGGCCAGCATATCTATAATCCAAAAGCAGTCGTAAGTGTCATGCGGAGAGGCAACTTTCAGAGCTACTGGTCAAAAACAGGTACCTTCGAATCAATCAGACCCCTTATCAATATGGATTTTGATGGTTTAAAAACTGCAATCATTGAGATGATTTCCGGCGATGCAGTTAAAGTAGACACATCATCTTTCCAGAATGATATGATGAATTTTGAAAACAAAGATGATATTCTTACCGTATTGATCCACTTAGGGTATCTCGCCTACAATCAAGAAAACCACACCGCCTTTATTCCAAATGAGGAAGTAAGACAGGAGTTTATTGCAGCTACCAAAACGAAAAAATGGAATGAGCTGCTTACGTTTGAGCAGCAATCGAACGCTTTGCTGGAAGCAACACTTAATATGAACACGGAAGAAGTCGCCACAGGTATCGAAAAAATCCATACTGAATATGCTTCATCAATTCAATACCATGACGAAAATTCACTCAGCAGTGTGCTGACGATCGCATATCTCAGTTCCATGCAGTATTATTTCAAACCGGTCAGGGAGCTTCCGGCCGGCAGAGGATTTGCTGATTTTGTGTTCATTCCCAAACCTGATTATCTGGCTGATTATCCTGCACTGGTTGTAGAGCTGAAGTGGAATAAAGATTCAACCACTGCGATTCAGCAAATTAAAGACAGGCAATATCCGGAATCACTTCTTTCATATACCGGAAATATTCTTCTGGTAGGGATCAGTTACGATAAGAATACGAAAACACATCTGTGTTCCATTGAGAAATACCATAAATAAAGAGTCTGCGAGCTAAAGAATTGAATATCTCTTCTATTCTTTAGCTCAGTTTTTCGTTAAAAGTGCCTGTCACTCCTCTAATTCTTTCCGGCCAGAAGCCATGCTTTCAGTTCTTTAAAAGTACCTTCCTGTGCTTCGAAAATATTGACATATGCCCGGTCTGTCGAGCGGCCGCGGAAAGCAGGATACAGGAAGCCGAACAGCGGAGCTCCCGGCTCATATTTACCGGCAAGCGGACTTACACTGCACAGAATATACTTATATACTACTTCCGAGCCTTCCAGCCATGCACGATCAGTTCCCTTTACCGGCACATCATACTGACCAAAATACAGAAAGCAGGCATATGGATATCCCGGCCGGAAAATTTCTCCGATCAGCTCATACAGAAGGTCCGAAAAAGCATCATTTTTCAATTCCGATTCCAGCATGCCATCCAGAAGCTGCCAGATACTCCCCAGTTTTCTCATTTCCGGGGAAATTTTATATTCCTGCAGCTGTTCATTTGTTTTCGACAGCAACACCTGCTTTGCCAGATTCAGATTTTTGCTGCGCTCTCCCGCGGGCAGTTTAAGAAAGTTTGTATTAAAAGTCCCGTCCACGTACCCTTCCTCATCCAGATACGCGCCGGCAATTCTTGCGACTGATGAGCGCGCCGGCGTCATTCTCCTGGTCAGTTCCAGCATATCTTCACGATTGATCATAATCCGTTCCCCCTGTCGTTGTTCCTGTACGATTGCAAACAGACCTGTCAGACCCCCAACAAATCCAATGATTATTTTCTTTAATTCCAACAGATTGACGCCGAGCGTTAAGTAAATTTGTTTACCTGCTGCAGAATCTCCACGCCCATCTGTCCTGCCAGCTGCAGTGGGGATGTCTCCAGTACCATACCGTCATAACTTACTTTGACATGGTCTCCCACCTTTATCTCTTTCAGAATTTCTTCAGTCAGATAAATGCAGACCTGATCACCGGAGTTTCGGATCGGAAATCCTTCATCAATGGAAATCAGGGCGCTTGCTTCGGAAATCTGCTCAACT
>JALEOU010000085.1 GCA_022766945.1 Fusicatenibacter sp.
AACTCTATTGTAGCGGAAAGGTGATTTTTTGTATAACAATTTGTCTCCACCCGCATAGCAGGTGGGTTTTGGTTTCGGGCATTTCCATTTTTCGGATCAACGAAAAACTCCAATGCCCTCAACAGGCTAAAGCCCATACAATAACAGCGCCCCTTGATCATCACTGACCAACGGGCGCTGCCACTCTATTTTTGATTCTCTTTCTTCCATAATCTCTGGCGTGATTCACACTAATACTCTAGCAGCCCCTGCAGCCAGATCAGCCCTTTGAAACGTCTTCCCACTGCCGGTTCTCCATAGAGATCTTTTTCATTGATGCAGACATCAAACGGTACATCATTGCAGATTAAGCCCATCTGGTACAGTTTCTCACCGGTCATGGAATTCACCGTAGTATTGACATCTGTGATTTCACCCATAACATTATACTGATCACATTCGAGCCCGCAGGGCATAAAATAACTTTCCACTATCGAAAAGACATCTTCATTTACGATTCTTCGGGAGATCATGGCATACGTGTCGATATCATCCATCGTCAGACTTTCGATCGCGTCCTCATCACCTTCCCGCGCCGCAGCAATCAGCGAATTTTTCTGTTTCGCTATGAGTTTTTCCTGTTCCATCTGGCTGGGATCTTTTTTTACCGGCATGATAATCGTTCCCTCTTTTGCAAGCGCAGACAGAGTCAGAGACGGATGAATCTGCCGGAACAGATCGCTCTCTTCCATATTCAGATAATCTGCAGCATTGATCAGATAAAAGATCATGGTAATTCCAAGGCGTATATCATCACAGGCTCCCGCGAAAGATTCCTTTCCCGCATGACGTTCAATCGTCACATCCTCATAGGAGGTAATCTGACCGCCTTTATAATAGGGATGATAGTACTCCATATGGAATTCGTCATTCTCATCATACTCTCCGCAGACCGTAATGCCGCAGTCGTAGGCGTATTCCTTGGAAAATTCTGCAAACAGGCGGTGTTCTTTATTTTCCACTACTTTTTTCGTATCACAGTTCTCGATCACATCCCGGAGTATTGCCTCCTGTTCTTTCGTATTCTCTATTTTTGAGAATCCAATTGATTTCAGATAAACATGCATAAAAAACACCTCCCTTTCGCTTCAACAGATTGACATAATCATTTGACATAATATTACAATCAGGGAACTCCCTACACTCTGCCAAACTACTGTATTTGTCCGAAATTCTGCCTTTATTTCGTGTGTTTCGGAATTAATTTGTCTTTGCCGCCCATGTACAGTCTCAAAGGCTCCGGAATATTTACAGTACCGTCCGCATTCAGGTTATTTTCCAGGAATGCGATCAGCATACGCGGAGGAGCAACCACAGTATTATTTAAAGTATGTGCAAGATACTTACCTTTTTCACCATTTACACGGATTTTCAGTCTTCTTGCCTGTGCATCTCCAAGGTTTGAACAGCTTCCGACCTCAAAGTATTTCTTCTGGCGCGGTGACCATGCTTCAACATCCACAGATTTTACTTTCAAATCTGCCAGATCGCCGGAGCAGCATTCCAGAGTACGCACCGGGATATCCAGAGAGCGGAACAGATCAACAGTATTTTTCCAAAGTTTATCATACCACATCATACTGTCTTCCGGTTTGCACACAACAACCATTTCCTGTTTCTCAAATTGATGAATACGATATACTCCGCGCTCCTCAATTCCGTGAGCACCTTTCTCCTTACGGAAGCACGGAGAATAGCTGGTAAGCGTCAGAGGGAGTTTTTCCTCCGGAATAATGCTGTCGATGAATTTACCAATCATGGAATGTTCACTGGTTCCGATCAGATACAGATCTTCCCCTTCAATCTTATACATCATAGATTCCATCTCTGCAAAACTCATAACACCATTTACAACATTTCCATGAATCATAAACGGTGGAACACAATAGGTAAATCCACGGTCAATCATGAAATCCCTTGCATAAGAAATAACTGCAGAATGCAGACGGGCAATATCTCCCATCAGATAATAGAATCCGTTTCCGGCAACTTCACGTGCACTGTCAAGATCGATACCGTCAAAAGACTCCATGATCTCTGTATGGTACGGAATTTCAAAATTCGGTACCATCGGCTCACCAAAACGCTCTACTTCCACATTTTCACTGTCATCTTTACCAATCGGTACAGAAGGATCAATAATGTTCGGAATAATCATCATGATCTTGCGGATTTCTTCTTCAACTTCCTTTTCTCTTCCGGAAAGAGCCTCAATGCGGTATCCATCTACAGCGATCTGTTTTTTTACTTCTTCCGCTTCTTCTTTCTTGCCCTGTCCCATCAGTGCACCAATCTGTTTGGATATCTTGTTTCTCTTAGCGCGAAGTGCTTCCACTTCCTGCTTGATTTCACGATTTTCCTTATCCAGACTAATGACTTTATCCACAAGTTCAAGTTTTTCATCCTGAAACTTATTCCGGATATTCTGTTTCACAATCTCCGGGTTCTCTCTCAAAAATTTAATGTCTAACATATTTTCCTCCTGTATTCACTTTCCAGCCTCATTATTACACTTGTACTTTTTCATCCGGTACATGTGATATCTAATCTGTTTATTTGATTTTTTCTTCTGACACTTTAATAATCGGATTGTTTTGCACTGTGTTCTCACGCAATCCGCAAAAACATTCATATTTTGCTCATTTTACTGCAAAAACGGCTACCTATTCATGTTTTTGCGGGTGCCAAGGTTAAAAATCCTCTTGTAAGCAAACTTTCATCAGATTTCCCACCTTTTGACCCTGGTATCATCATATACCAGTATACACAATTTTTCAAGCACTGAATCACGTCTTCCATTTTTCAGTCTGATATCTTTAAGCAAAAAATACCGACATTACACGCAGCAAAAGTTAACATAATATTATTTACATAATATCAATATTTATAAGTCAATTTTGGGAGTGCAAAGCACAGAAAAATCGACGTCAGGCTCATTTGTCGGATTATTCACATTATTTACATGAGTTGTCATCACATAATCTGTAATCTTTTCATCCGCAGCCCTTTTATGAATTGTAGATGCTTTGTAATTGTAACAGATCATTTATAATTTGGAAATCAAATCTGATATTTCTTTTTCAATCTTTTCGTTATCCCATAAACCAAAGTATTTCGGAAGCACAAAGCATAGATAATAAGAAAGAAGGAAACAAACTATTGAGCATGCTCAAATCATTTATTTCCTTCTTATTATTTCTAATATTCACCACAATCCATACGAGACTTACGAATTTCCAATTATCATTTCGTTTCTATCTTCCTGCCGCACGTTCTCCCAAGATCCAGAATATCCTTGTTCTGTTTTTCCACTCACAAAAAAGAATAAAGATACTTACTGTCTTACATTCTGTTACGATATCACTTCAATATCATCACTGTTCATCATCACAGCCTGTCTGAGTGCTTCCACTTCTTCTTCACTCAGCATAATATAGGATTCTCCTTTTACAATCTCTTTCAGATACAAAAAGCAATTATCCCTGCTGTGGATTGCATTCAAAATATACCCGGTATTGTTTTTGTCCAACATAGCCAGAGCGAAACTCATTTTTCCTCCGACATCGTCAAAAGCATCGTATTTAACAATTCCATATTTGTTCAGTGTGACGCCCTGTATTTTTTTCAGTTCACTGATATTTTTCTGATTCACCTCAGTTTGTCTGCTCAGCCGGTCAACTTCTTTAAACCTTGCGCTGAACAGTTTTTCCAGTGACTGTCCATCTTTTCCCTTCATAAAAATCCGGTACTTCTGATTCAATCTGCTCAAACGCAGAGACATGCTGACTGTCATAATCATCATTACCAGTACCAGAACAATCAGAAGGAGAACTACAATTCCAAGGTCAATGCCTACCTTTTCAAAAAATGTACTCATCTGTGCTCTTTCCTCTTATTTTATCGATTCAAACAAATCAATGATCCTCTCCAGCTCTTCTTTAGAATAATACTCGATTTCTATCTTTCCTTTGTCTTTGCTTCCTCTGTGTATTGAAACTTTCGTTCCAATAATTGCTTTGATTTTTTCCTCCAGGCTTTCATAGATCGCATCCATTGCAAGATCTACTTTTTTCTCTTTTTTCGCTTTAGGAGTCAGTAAATCCTTCACCAGTCGTTCAGTCTCCCGAACACTCAGTTTTTCATCAAAAATTTTCATTGCTGTAGTATACTGAAGTTCCTTGTCATCCAAAGATAACAAAGTACGTACATGTCCCGTAGTCAGCATCTCATCAATGACCATTTTCTGAACACGTTCATCCAGTTTCAGTAATCTCATGGAGTTTGTAACTGCCGTTCTGCTTTTCGATACCCGCTCAGCGATTTCATCCTGATGCAGATGAAATTCTTCCATCAAGCGACGATATGCGTGTGCTTCCTCAATTGGATTTAAAGATTCTCTCTGTATATTCTCTATCAACGAAATTTCGACGGTCTCCTGTTCCGAGAATTCCCTGATAATTACCGGAACCTCTTTGAGACCTGCCAACTTGGCAGCTCTCCATCTTCTTTCTCCGGCAATGATCTCATAATATTCACCTTTTTTCTGTACCAGGATCGGTTGAAGAACGCCAAACTGTTTAATCGAATCAGCCAGCTCAATTAAACCATCTTCATCAAATGATTTTCTTGACTGTTCCCTGTTTGGTTCTATAAGAGAGATTTTTAATTTCTGCTCTGCCGGCTTTTCCACTACTTTTTCTACAATTTTTACTTCCGGCTCTTTCTTTTTATCCTGAACTGGTGATTTTGTGACTGCTGATGGTGCAATCAGAGAATCCAGGCCTTTCCCAAGTCCTCCTTTTCTTACTGCCATGATTCATCCCCCCTATGTATCACTTCCTCCGCCAGCATTCGGTAACTTTCCGCTCCTGTTGACTTTTTATCGTAATAATTAATTGGCATTCCATAGCTTGGTGCCTCAGCTAATCGGACATTTCTCGGAATAATCGTCTTATAGATATTTTGTTTCAAAATATCTTTTACATTTTCCACAACCTGTAATGACAAATTTGTTCTCGCATCATACATAGTAAATACAACACCCTCCATCTCCAGGCCGGGATTTAATCGTTCCTGTACCAGTTCAATAGTATGCATCAGCTGAGACAATCCTTCCAGCGCATAATACTCACACTGAATTGGAACCAAAACGGTATCCGCTGTTGTCATTGCATTGATCGTAAGCATATTCAGAGAAGGAGGACAATCAATGATAATAAAATCATACTGATCTCTGATCTGATCAATTGCTTTCTTCAGAATAAATTCTTTTTCTTCCACTCCGATCAGTTCAATCTCTGCACCTGCCAGATTGATATTGGATGGAATCAGTGATAAGTTTTCAAACTCCAAGGGAATGATACAGGACTCCAGACCTGTCTCTCCCAGTAAAAGCTCATAAACTGTATTCTCTACTTCATTTTTTTCCACGCCCATCCCACTCGTCGTATTTCCCTGTGGATCCATATCTATTGCCAGAACGTTTTGACCCATTTCTCCGAGACAGGATGAAAGGTTAATTGCAGTTGTGGATTTTCCCACACCACCCTTTTGATTCGCAATCGCAATGATTCTGCTCAAAATTCGTTTTTCCTCCTATTGTCTGTGTTTTGCCTGTAAATGAATACCTATACCATACCATTCTTTATTAAGTAACTTTCGCATTTCTTATTTTCCATCAAACAACCTCTAAAAAACATTGTAGCACAGTAGCAAGTGAAATACCACTGGAAATGTTTCACGTGAAACATTTTCTATGTTTTCACATCTTTCTGTTTTAAAAAAATGCTATTTCTGTGAAATTCGAAAGATAAAATTCATTTTAAATCATTTTTAATGGTTATCTTTTCTCGCTTAAATATATGAAATATCTTGTACTCTGTACTAACAGATCCATTCTTTGGTATTCATATTTGATACATTTTAGATATTTTGAAACTTGATTATTCTGTACTCTGTATTACCGTTAATATCACTATTTTCACAACATAGATATACCAGATTCGAAAGTTTTTATGCTTTAATCTATCTTTTTGCAATAGGATTTTGAATTCACAAAAAGCAGGAATAACCAGCCATTTTTTGCTGAACAGTGAGATGATTTCTTATGTTTTGTGATACCTATAGACATAAAAGCACATACAAACATTTTATGTTCTTTTGTTCCTCGACTTACATAAAAAGTCTATTACTTCTCTCATGTATCTTTACAGAATATTCTCTATTCTCTGCGAAGGTATTTCCTTTCCAATAATAAACCTGAATTATTCACAACTATGTCGTAAAAGTGGCTGAAAGCCACATTGTTACTGTATTTAAGCTGCTTATTGCATTTCATCTAATAAGTGAATAGAAAAAGAGACCAAATATGTGGTAAAATTTAGGTGTCGA
>JALEOU010000086.1 GCA_022766945.1 Fusicatenibacter sp.
TCGACACCTAAATTTTACCACATATTTGGTCTCTTTTTCTATTCACTTATTAGATGAAATGCAATAAGCAGCTTAAATACAGTAACAATGTGGCTTTCAGCCACTTTTACGACATAGTTGTGAATAATTCAGGTTTATTATACTTTTTTCTCCCACACTTTACAACATCCGCTTTTACAATATGAGTTGCCCCCGCCGGGAAAATATGGTATTGTATATTTATGTATCAGCTGTTTGGCTTTTCGTTGGAATCCAACGGATGTATCCGTCTTTTGTGCGCCGAATAAGCTGAATAGAAGTTGAGGTGATCACTATGAAATCGAACGAATCAGCAGAGAATTATCTGGAAACGATACTGATTTTAAGTCAGAAAAAACCGGTTGTACGCGGCGTCGATATCGCAGAAGAACTGGGTTTTAAGAAATCCAGCGTCAGTGTTGCAATGAAGAATCTAAGAGAGAAAAATCAGATCTATGTAACTCCGGAAGGCTATATTTACTTAACCGATGACGGGAAACGGATCGCAGAGATGATTTATGAGCGTCATCAGCTGCTCTCCTCCGGTCTGATGCAGTTAGGTGTCAGTCAGAAAACTGCTCTGGAAGATGCCTGCCGCATTGAACATGTCATCAGCGCCGAAAGTTTTGAAGCAATCAAAAAACATCTTCATCTGTCTTCAGGAGCGGACGAGAAATAGCTTATTCATATCTGTTTCCAATCCAGTTGGTTCTGAATAATTACCTTTTTTCAAAAAGAAACGGGATTTCCTCCCTTAACGGTCGGAATCCCGTTTCCTCATTATCCTGTAATAATTTCGCAGACAGCAGAATCTGTTGCGTTTTCTCCAAATCAGGAATACTTTTTGTATCCCGGATGTCTTCCTGTCACGCCATATCCCTCTCTCATGGAAATCAGGCGATCGATGTTTTCTTTGGAAATCTCCTGCGCACCGCCAAGCAGATGTGCATTCAGGCTGATCTGTGCAAACAGCTCAAGCGTTTCCATGCGGTAATATGCGGTAATCACATCTGATCCTACCGTAAGTGCCCCATGATTCTGCAGAAGTACTGCATCATGCTCCTGAATATAGGGTGCAATCGCTTCAGGAACTTCATACGTAGACGGTGTTCCATAAGGTGTCACCGGTACAGAGCCAAGGGTCAGTACGGTTTCAATCATGGAATACTCATCCAGAGGTTTGTTGGCTACCGCATAACCGGTTGCCACCGGGGGATGCGCATGCAGAACAGCTCCCACATCTTCCCGCTCCTCATAGCAGCGAAGATGCATCTTGATTTCAGAAGAAGGGCGGTAACCTTCCTGTGCCTCCAGGATCTTTCCCTCACGGTCAATGCGCACAATTTTTTCCGGAGTAATAAAGCTCTTGCTAATTCCGGTAGGTGTGGCAAGGAACGTACCGTCAGGCAGCAGTGCGGAAACATTTCCGTCATTTGCAGCTACCCATCCTTTCTGCCACATCTTATGACATACATCACAGATCTGTTCTCTGATCTCCATATAACTTAATTCCATCGTTTCGTCTCCTTTTCTCTTACTCATCGCTGCTGACAGCTACCCATCTCAGCCAAGTATCTTTTTGCTTTTCTCCCAGGCTGTCTGCCATGCATCCGTATCCTGCGGTAAATAAACTTTGATCTCCTCCGAGTCTTTCACGATTCTCCTGATTTCCCGAAGGTTTTTCACTTCACCCGCCGCCATCAGCTGCATGGAGAGATTTCCGTAAACGGTAGCCTCGACCGGTCCTGCATAAACGGGTATCCCGCAGGCATTTGCTGTCATCTGGCACAACAGTGCACTTTTTGCACCGCCTCCTACCAGATGAACCGCTTCATAGCTTTTTCCTGTACAGGATTGGATTTCTTCCAGCACGCCACGATATTTCAGTGCAAGGCTCTCATTGATGCAGCGCACAATCGCCCCGACACTCTCCGGAACAGGCTGATGGGTTTTCCGGCAATATTCCCGGATCCGTTCCGGTACATTGCCCGATGGCACAAATTCCGGCGCATCCGGATCAATCACTGCAAGAAACGGAGTTTCCTTCGCTGCCATTGCCTCGAGCTGTCCGAAATCATACGCTCTTCCCTCTCTGCCCCACTGTCGTTTACTCTCCTGAATGAGCCAGAGACCGATGATATTTTTGAGGAAAGAAGTTTTTCCACAACATCCGCCCTCGTTTGTCACGTTGTATCTGCAGGATGCGTCGGAAATCACCGGTGCATCCAATTCTGTTCCAAACAAGGACCAGGTCCCACAGCTCAGGAAGATAAAGTTTTCCGTGTCTGCAGGAACCGCCGCCATCGCGCTCTGTGTATCATGTCCCGCTACAGCTGCCACCTTCAGATTCGAAATTCCAAGCTCCTCTTCCAGTTCCGGTCTCAGTTTTCCAAGCATGGTTCCCGGCATTACAATCTCCGGCAAAAGCTGTCCCGGAAGTTTAAGACTTTCCAGAATTTCACCGGACCAGCATTTCTTTTTCGCATCCAGCATCTGAGTAGTGGATGCTTCCGTATATTCTGCAGTCACCTCTCCGGACAGAAAATAATGAAACAAATCCGGCATCAACAGCATCCGCTCCGCCAGTTTCAGTAATCCGGGACGTTTCCTTACATCCGCCATCAGCTGAAAAACAGTATTGATTTCCATAAACTGATTGCCTGTGATTTCATAAAAACGTTCCCTGTCAATCTGTGTAAATGCTTCCTGCAGCATACCCTCCGTCCTGCCATCCCGATAGTGAATCGGGTTTGACAGAAGGCAGCCATCGGCATCCAACAATCCGTAGTCCACACCCCAGGTGTCCACACCAATGCTGACCGGTGTTCCGCATGCCTTGCTTTTCAAAATACCATTTTTCAGTTCGTGGAACAGCCGTGGAAAATCCCAGTACATAACACTTCCGTTCTTCTTCCCGAGAATTACCGGGTCATTGGAAAAACGGTGAATTTCTGACAATTTTAGCCGACGTCCGTCATAATTGCCCAGTATCACTCTTCCGCTGGATGCTCCATAATCGGCAGCGAGCATCTGTAGTTCCGCCATAACTTCTCTCCTTTATTTGTAAAGCGGTCCGTATGCTGCACAGGCACGATAGTCCTGTCCTTCTTTATCCATACCGAAAGCATTCCATGCAGCCGGGCGGAAAATCTTCTCTTCCGGAACATTGTGCATGGAAACCGGAATGCGCAGCATAGAACACATCGTAATCAGATCTGCACCGATATGTCCGTAACTGATTGCTCCATGATTTGCTCCCCAATTATTCATCACATCATATGCCGTAGTAAACGCTCCCTTTCCTGTTACGCGCGGTGCAAACCAGGTACAGGGCCAGGTATAATCGGTTCTCTTCCAGAGCTTGTCAGAGACTTCCTCCGGCAGTTTCACGGTCCAGCCCTCTGCAATCTGCAGAACCGGTCCAAGACCCTTTACCAGATTCAGACGAATCATCGTCACAGGCATCTCTGCATTCGTCAGGAAACGGGAAGAATAACCGCCTCCCCTGAAGTATCCAAAGTCTGCCTCATTCCATGTCACAGCTTTCATGATTGCATCCTGATCTGCCTCATTCACTTCATACCAGGGTTTCATCACTGCATTTCCATCAGCATCTTTTGCCTCTCCGCACGCATCCAGGCAGGCAGCACCGGAATTGATCAGGTGAATAAATCCTCCTGCTTCCTTTGCCTTTCCTTCCAGCTCATATCCGGCTGCTTTTCTGACCGCTTCCGGGCTCCAGTAAGTACGTACATCAGCAAAAATCTGCGCACGATTGGTCAGCAATTTCATAAACAGCATTCCAAGACCATTGAGCACATCATTTTCCGTTGCCAGAATATAAGGTTCTCTTGCTCCGTTCCAGTCAAAAGAAGTATTCAGCATCGCCTCTGCAAAATCCGCATTGGGATAAAAATCTGTCCACTGACGCTGTCCCTGGAAGCCGGCAGCAATTGCATTATGACCAACCATCTCTTCCTCACAGCCATCCGGAAGATTTTTGTTTCCATTCATCAGATCTTTGATGATGCACATCATTTTTACTACAAATTCCCAATCCGCATCTTTCTGCTCGCGGTTCTTCTGAACTTCCGGAGGATTCTTATCAAAGCCTTCGATGCAGTGTTCTTTGGTCCACGCAAGAGCCTTTTCAAATTCCGCCTGATCGTAAATTCCTTCTGTCATGCGCCGAATCAGTTCCACCTCGTCTACCGATTCTACCCGCATGCCAAGATAAGACTCAATAAAATCGTGATCAATAATAGATCCGCCGATACCCATACACATAGAACCGATCTGCAGATAGGATTTGCCTCTCATCGATGCAGCTGCCACAGCCGCACGGCCAAAACGGAGCAGTTTTTCCTTCACATCTTCCGGAATCTCCGTAGCATCAGCTTCCTGTACATCATGACCATAAATTCCAAATGCAGGAATTCCTTTCTGTGCATGCGTTGCAAGAACGCTTGCCAGATAAACGGCGCCAGGACGCTCTGTTCCGTTAAATCCCCAGACTGCTTTGATTGTCTGCGGATCCATATCCATCGTTTCTGCTCCGTAGCACCAGCACGGTGTCACGGTCAGTGTAATATCCACACCTGCCCGTTTGAATTTGTCCGCACAGGCTGCTGCCTCTGCCACACGTCCGATGGTAGTATCGGCAATGATAACTTTTACCGGTTCTCCGTTGGAATACTTCAGGTTCTCCTCAAACAGCTTTGCTGCAGAGCGCGCCATGTTCATCGTCTGCTCCTCCAAAGATTCTCTCACCTTCATGTATCCTCTTCTTCCGTCAATCGTAGGACGAATTCCAATTACCGGATACTGTCCGATCAGTCTGCTTTGCGCCATAATATTTACCCTCCATTTACTGATATGATATCGATGCCACTTACTGGCATCCATCAATATGTCTTACTTTGATTATACACTTGTCAGTTTCGGATTTCCTGTGATATAATTTCAAAAAATAGTACAATATTCACCTGACACGCTGTCTTGGAAGGATCCATGGTATTTCCTGTTTCTTTCCTGCTGCGTATATAGGAGGGACCTTTATGCATTATCTGGATTATAATGAAAAAAAACAGCACGGTACCGGTGAGTTCCCTCTGGAGTATTACTCCGTAGATGAACATCACCCCCGTTACCACATGCCGTTTCACTGGCATAAAGAGACAGAACTCCTTTACGTTCGAAGCGGTCAGATACAGCTTTCCCTGGATGGTACCTCTCATCTGGCCGGCCCCGGCGAGCTGATCTATATTTCGGATGGCTCCATTCACGGAGGGGAGCCTTTTGACTGTGTCTATGAATGTCTTGTGTTTGATCCGAAACAGCTGCTGATGCAGCTTCCTGCTATTCGCCACTATTTAAGAAAAATAGAACGAAAAGAACTGATTGTCCAGCAGCATTTCGACGCATCTGCCACGGAACTCACTTCCTGTGCCGGCGATCTGTTTTCCCTTCTGCGCAACCCTCCCTCCGGTTGGGAACTGTTGGTTCTTGGAAAGCTGTTTGAACTCTATGGATTGATCTTCAGGGAGGGATGTTTCAAAGTTGCAAGTACTGATCCCGTAAACCAGGGAAAAATCTGGCAGCTGAAACCTGTCCTGGAGTATATCGACAACAATTACCGTTTCCCCATATCCCTGGAAGATCTGTCGCGGCTTGCCGGTATGTCTCCAAAATATTTTTGCCGCTTTTTCTCAGCCATCATTCACCGGACACCGATCGATTACTTAAACTACTATCGGATTGAACGCGCCTGTTATCTGATGGAAACAGAGGATCTGACAGTAACAGATGCCGCCTACGAATGTGGATTTAATGACAGCAGTTATTTCGTACGAATTTTCAAAAAATACAAAGGGATCACACCCAAGCAATATATGAAAACGATCTATCGCCCCTAAAAATTGCTTGCTTTTTTTCTTCCATTGAGATAAAGTTATTTCGTGGGAATGAAGTTCTCCCTTAGTATTCTTACTAAAACCGCTAGAATCAGCTGATGACTTCTGCCAGGACTGCAGAAACTGTCAGCTTTTTTTGTGCAATTAAGGAGGTTATTTTATGTTATTGAGCGTTTCCCTCATCCTGCTCTTTGTTTTCTATGATGGCTTACACGCCAAAAGCAACGGTACAGGCTGCCATCGGAGGTATTCCTCTGGCCATGGGTTTATCCTGCGGAGATCTCGTACTGACAGCCGCCGTCATGGCAATCTTAATCACTGCTCCACTGGGTGCATTTGCCATAGATTTTTCCTACCGCAGACTACTCCTGCCAGGCAAGGGGAATTCGTAAACAGAAATGCTCTATGCTGTTGCACATGCCAAATCATCATTGTATAATGGTATGGTAGCTATTTTGTAATTCAGGAAAGTATCCGGATAATCATCTGTATATTATGGGGGAAATAGTGTGAAAGAAAGTAGAGGACAACCATAAATGGGCGTACTTTACTAAGCTGTCTTAATCAGGCAACTTTTTAAACATTATATATAGTGAATTAGATCAAGAAGCTAATGGTTCATCAGGAGGAAGTAATCCTTCTCG
>JALEOU010000087.1 GCA_022766945.1 Fusicatenibacter sp.
TTCTTGCAGTTTTCCTGCAGAGTCCAGTGGCAGGTGGTAGCGGCTGAAGTAATTGTGATACCACGTTCCTGCTCCTGTTCCATCCAGTCCATGGTAGCAGTTCCTTCATGAGTATCACCAATTTTATAGTTAACACCGGTATAGTACAGAATACGTTCGGTAAGAGTGGTCTTACCAGCATCGATATGAGCCATAATACCAATGTTTCTGGTTCTCTCTAATGGATATTCTCTTCCAGCCAACGGATTTTCCTCCTTTAGAATCTGTAATGAGCAAATGCCTTGTTAGCCTCTGCCATCTTATGCACATCTTCTTTTTTCTTCACGGAAGCACCTGTATTGTTGGATGCATCCAGAATCTCGTTTGCCAGTCTGTCTTCCATTGTCTTCTCGCCTCTCTTGCGGGAATAGGTGGTCAGCCAGCGAAGGCCAAGGGCCTGACGTCTCTCCGGTCTTACCTCGATCGGCACCTGATAAGTAGCACCACCGATACGTCTTGCTTTTACTTCAAGAACCGGCATGATGTTATTCATAGCTTCTTCAAATACTTCGATTGCCGGTTTTCCGGCTTTTTCTTCAACTTTAGCAAATGCACCGTAAACAATCTTCTGGGCAACGCCTCTCTTACCATCCAGCATGATGTTGTTGATCAGCTTGGTTACCACTTTGTTGTTATATAACGGATCTGCTAAAACATCTCTTTTCTGAGTATGTCCTTTACGTGGCACGTTACTTCCCTCCTTAACCATCATTCGATTAAATCATCGGTACTCACACTTAAACACCAGCATGTCCGCGCGTGTAAATTCTCTATAAATCCGCAGCCGTATGGGATTTATGGAATAACCGCACAACATTTTGATCTTTGTGATACTAGATATCTCGAATTCGTTTTCTTAATTATTTCTTTTTCGGTCTCTTAGCACCGTATTTGGAACGGGCCTGTTTTCTGTTAGCAACACCTGCAGTATCAAGAGTACCACGGATGATGTGATATCTGGTACCTGGCAGGTCCTTAACTCTTCCTCCACGGATCAGCACAACGCTGTGCTCCTGAAGGTTGTGACCTTCTCCCGGGATGTAACTTGTTACTTCGATTCCGTTGGAAAGACGAACTCTGGCGATTTTACGAAGCGCTGAGTTAGGCTTTTTCGGGGTGGCAGTCTTAACGGCTGTACACACACCTCTCTTCTGAGGAGAAGACATGTCTGTAGATTTCTTTCTCAGAGAATTGTAGCTTTTCTGCAGTGCCGGAGCTGTGGACTTCTTTACGGATGTCTCACGGCCTTTTCTTACTAACTGATTAAATGTTGGCATTCCATTTCACCTCCTGATAGATTTCTCCGTGCGTTTGCCGTGCACGGGGTTTTCGTACGGCTGCTGTTTTTCTTCTTCAGCTGCGCTTTTCGCGCTATTTGGCGCACAAAAAGAACTGTGCTTTTATGCACGCTTGGTTATTATATCGTCTCGTCGGTCAAAAGTCAAGGGGAAATCTCCTGAAATATAAAATTGCTGAAGTGAAAAGTTACTGTTCAGAGCTCATACGAAACAGCTGTGCAAAAATAGGATCTCGAAAGCAGACCCTTGAGAAACGCCGCAATTTTCAAAGATCCCGTAACCTGGAAAATCTGCAGGCACTGCACGCTTCCGGTTTGTCAAGGATCTGAGCACTGCACCATTTTTCCCGCTCTCCCTTGCTTTCACAGTTGTCACACCAGGGAAACAGACGAACGGAACTGACTGTGATATCCCGGAAAGCTCTCTCTTCATCCTTGTTAATGTCATACTGCTGTTTTCTGGTCAGTTCTTCACAATGCTCGTAGATCCAGGCAAGCTGTTCACGGGTGGGTGTATGTTTCTGTCCCGCCAGTACAAAATCCATATCAGATTGCTGCAGCTTCTCCTTTCCATCCGGTCTTTTGAATTCTATAAATATAATATATCCCCGGCGCAGAAGCTCCTGAAGTGGTTCTGCACATTTTTCCTGATCTCCCAGCAGTTTTCTTGCTGTCTCAGCATGATATGTCTCTTGTTTCGGATAAAATGTTCCATCTGCTGCTAAAAATCCATCAGCCATTTTCTCCCCCTTTTGTGAATCACATCCACATGCGAGCCGTTGTTCGTCACATGCCGCGCTCCTGATCCCGAAAGGTCAGGAGCTGTTCACTGTTTGAATTTTGCTGATTATACCTCATTTTTTCCGCATCTGCAATATCTGATTTCTTGTTTTTTCTTGTAAATCTGTTTCTTCTATAGTATAATAGGAACAACAACCGGGGTGCTCACAGATAAGTGGGCTGAGAGTAAGCTGTATCGCTTTAACCCATAACCTGATTTGGATAATGCCAACGTAGGGACCTATACAGAAGATAGTCTGACTGCTGTAGTGCGCTTTTGGCATTATGGCTTTTTTTATGTTCTGCAGGAGAAACCGATTCATGAAAACTGTACTTACCATTGCCGGCAGCGATTCCGGAGGCGGCGCCGGCATCCAGGCTGACTTAAAGACTATGACGGCCTTCGGAATTTACGGCACAAGCGCCGTGACTGCTCTGACTGCTCAGAATACGACAGGAATTCAGAGTGTTTTGCCTGTGTCTCCCGAATTTCTTGCTGCTCAGCTGGACAGCGTTTTTTCTGACCTTCCGCCTGATGCAGTCAAGATTGGCATGGTTCCCACGCCGGAAAGCATGCGTATTCTGATCGACAGGCTCCGCTTTTACCGTGCATCACATATCGTGATAGATCCAGTCATGATTTCAAGCAGTGGGACACCGCTGATGAGCAGTGAAGCAATCCAGCTGGCAAAAGAAGAACTTTTTCCGCTTGCCCAGGTCATCACACCGAATCTGCCGGAGACGGAATTTTTATCCGGCATGCAGATTGACAGCGATGCGGCACGTGAACAGGCTGCTACCGCAATCAGCATGGCATACGGCTGCGCGGTTCTCGTAAAAGGGGGACACACTCCGGGAGCCGATGACCTGCTCTGTGCGGGAGATACTTTTCTCTGGTATCGCGGAGAGCGGATTGAGAATCCGAACACCCATGGAACAGGCTGTACCTGCAGCTCAGCACTGGCCTGCGGGCTCGCACTTGGCAGAACACTTCCCGATGCAGTGCGGGGAGCCAAAGCGTATATGAACGGCGCAATCCGCTCCGGACTGAACCTGGGAAGCGGAAGCGGTCCCCTGGACCATACCTGGTGTCTCACACCATTTTCTCCATGAGCTTAAAGGGAAAACTTCAGAATCAAAAGTTTTACCCAGAATTTACAAACAGGATACATATATTAATAGGAAAGGATCTTTTATTTTATGGAAGCATACGCAACACAGATGGACGCTGCCCGCAGAGGCATCGTAACAAAGGAACTGGAAATTGTAGCAAAAAAAGAGCGCATGACTGTGGAGGAACTGATGCCGCTTGTTGCCTCAGGCAAAGTCGTCATCTGCGCCAACAAGCATCACACCTGCATTGATCCCGAAG
Source organism: Fusicatenibacter sp. (assembly GCA_022766945.1). Taxonomy (GTDB): domain Bacteria; phylum Bacillota; class Clostridia; order Lachnospirales; family Lachnospiraceae; genus Fusicatenibacter. The sequence continues at coordinate 3,489 of JALEOU010000087.1, forward strand.
GTGTCGGATCCATGCTCCGCACAAAAATCAATGTAAATCTGGGTGTTTCCCGTGACTGCAAGGATTACAATATTGAGATGGAGAAGGTTATGGAAGCTGTAAATATGGGAGCCCATGCGATCATGGATCTCTCCTCCCACGGAAATACCATTCCTTTCCGCCGCAAACTGACACACGAATGCCCGGCTATGATCGGAACTGTTCCGGTATACGACTCTGTCATTCACTATCAGAGAGATCTGGACACACTGACCGCGAAAGACTTCATTGATGTCGTTCGCCTTCACGCTGAGGACGGCGTGGATTTCGTTACGCTCCACTGTGGAATCACCCGAAAGACCATCGATCAGATCCGGAATCATAAGCGGAAAATGAACATTGTATCCCGCGGCGGTTCTCTGGTCTTCGCCTGGATGTGCATGACCGGCAATGAAAACCCGTTCTACGAATATTTTGATGAAATTCTTGATATCTGCCGTGAACACGACGTCACGATCTCCCTGGGAGATGCCTGCCGTCCCGGCTGTCTGGCAGATGCTTCCGATGTTTGCCAGATCGAGGAACTGGTACGCCTGGGCGAACTGACAAAACGTGCCTGGGCAAAGGATGTCCAGGTGATGGTGGAAGGTCCGGGACATATGCCGATGGATCAGATTGCCGCCAATATGAAGATCCAGCAGACGATCTGCAGCGGAGCACCGTTCTATGTACTTGGTCCTCTGGTGACCGACATCGCTCCGGGCTATGATCACATCACCTCCGCAATCGGAGGCGCGATTGCTGCCGCATCCGGTGCCGCTTTCCTGTGCTATGTTACCCCCGCGGAGCATCTCGCACTTCCGAATGTCGATGACGTAAAACAGGGCATTATGGCTTCCAAGATTGCTGCTCATGCCGCTGATATCGCAAAAGGTGTCCGCGGCGCCAGAGAAATGGATGACAAAATGGCTGATGCCAGAAGAGCTCTGGACTGGGAGGCTCAGTGGGCCTGCGCAATGGATCCTGAAACCGCAAAAGCGATCCGTGAAGAACGCAAGCCGGAGCACGACGATACCTGTTCCATGTGCGGAAAGTTCTGTGCCGTTCGCAGCATGAACAAGGCGCTGGCAGGAGAGCACATCGACATTCTCTGATCCATTGACACGATCCTGACTTTCTATGCCTGACAACCTGCAAAAATGGTGCAGCACCGGATCTTTTTTCCGGCGCTGCACCATTTTTTCTATGCGGTACTGACCCGATTTCTCTGGTCATATGCCTTATTATGTGTTATACTCATGATCGTGCATTTATCTAATCGGTATTCGACAAAAGAACACCGGACTGGTTCGTAAACTTCCCAGGATAAAAAACCAAGTATCTCAATGCCGTTCGGCGCTTTTCCAGCGGCACAAAAAAATGTAAAGGAGATTGGAGAATGAATGCAAGAAAAGTCATCATCGACTGTGACCCGGGAATCGATGACGCTCTGGCTCTGATGCTGGCGCTTTCTTCACCGGAACTGGAAATTCTCGGCATCACAATTGTCTGTGGAAATGTTCCCACTTCCCAGGGTGCCAAAAATGCCCTGAAAATTCTGGAATGGATGGGTCAAACAAACATCCCTGTCTATTCCGGCGAGGAGACCCCTCTGGTCCGCGATTATGTGGACGCCTCTGACACCCACGGTATGGACGGCCTGGGAGAATCCGGATATGCGGATGTTCTCTCATCTGCCCCGAGAGCAGATGCTGTTTCCTTCCTCATTAATACTCTGAAAACCACCCCAAACGTATCCATCATTGCCATCGGACCTCTGACAAACATTGCCAGAGTTATCTTGCGTGACCCGGACTGCCTTGCAAATCTGCAGGAATTTGTATCCATGGGCGGCAGTTACAAAAGTCACGGCAACTGTTCTCCGGTTGCTGAATACAACTACTGGTGCGATCCGGACGGGGCAAAGATTGTCTTCGATGCCTTCGCCTCCCTGCCCCATCTGAAAGGCAAACTGCTTCAGATGGTTGGACTGGATGTCACACGAAAAATCGTTCTGACTCCGAACCTTCTGGAATACATGAAAAATGTCAATCCCCTGATGGGTACGCGCATTGAACGGATCACCCGTTTCTACTTTGATTTTCACTGGAAACAGGAAGGCGTCATCGGCTGTGTGATCAATGATCCTCTGGCCGTAGCCTGTTTTCTTGATCCGAATCTCTGCAGCGGATTCGACTCCTATACGCAGATCGAGACGACGGGACTTGGCATTGGGCAGAGTATTGTGGATGCTATGAATTTCTATCAAAAAGCACCCAACAGCCATATTCTGACACAGGTCAATGTCTCAGGTTTTCTGCAGCTTTTCCTGACACGCGTGATCGGCGCAAAAAAAGAGCAGATCGAATCGATCCTGCCGCAGATCCTATCGCCGGCCCCACGGTTCCCCCATGAAACCTGCTATGCTTCTCTGGAAGATATAAGAAGGAGGGAATTCTCATGAAACGTCCGAATGCTCTTCAGCTTTGCTTTCTGGCTTTTTGTGCCGCTCTGAATCTGATCGGAGGTACCATCGCCCTGATGCTGCGGCTGCCCATTTATCTGGACACTCTTGGCACCATGCTTTCCGCTGCACTCTTTGGTCCTCTGTGGGGCATGGTTCCCGGACTGATCAGCGGACTGATCAGCGGCTTTACCAGTGACATCTACGCTCTGTATTATATCCCGGTACAGCTGATCATTGGTTTTCTCACCGGATGCGTCTTTTCCAAACGGAATCCGAAAGGCTGGCGCCTTGTTCCCGCAGCCGCTATGATTTCCCTGCCCGGCACTGTGGTCAGTTCCGCCATCACCGCTTTTGTCTTTGGAGGAATCACCTCCTCCGGCTCCACTGTTTTGGTCCAGCTGCTCCACGGCTTTGGCATGAATCTGACTCTGGCCGTCTGTATGGTACAGGCAGCTACCGACTATGTCGACCGCATTCTTGTCCTGGCGCTAACATTGGCTGTACTTTCGCTCCTGCCCGGAAGCATACGCTATCATCTGCAGAAAGGAGACGTCCGCCATGGATCGCTATAACCGTATTACCAACAAAAACCAAAGAGAAATCGTCCTCTTAAAAGCCTGGCCCTGCGCCTGGGGGAAATGTCGTTTCTGTGATTATACGGAGGACAATTCCACCAACAAAGAGGAAATGATCGCACTGAATGCCGAAGTTCTCTCCCATGTCACCGGAGAATTCGGAGTGCTGGAGGTTATCAACTCCGGAAGCTGCTTCGAGCTTCCCAAAGAAACACTTGCGCTGATCCGCAGGATTATTCAGGAGAAGCACATTAACCGACTCTTTTTTGAGGCTCACTGGATGTATCGGGAACATCTGCAGAAGATGCGGGATTACATGGGCATCCCGATTACGTTTAAGATTGGTGTTGAAACATTCAATTACGATTTTCGCGAACACTATCTGAACAAACATGCTGATTTTCATTCCGCAGAAGAAGTCAGCCGCTACTTCGATTCTCCCTGTCTGATGGTGGGGATCAAAGGACAGACCCGTGAAATGATCGCCTACGATATGGAAATGCTGAAAAAATACTTCCGTCTCGGAACCGTCAACGTATTCACCGACAATTCTACTGATGTAAAGCGCGATCCCGAGTTGGTAGACTGGTTTATGGAAACCTATGCTCAGCTTCTTTGCGACCCTTCAGTGGAGGTGCTCTACGAAAAAACCGATTTTGGAGTCGGCGACTGACAAACCGTCATTTTCTGATTGACTTACCATCATCTCTCTGGAGATTTCGAAAACTGCCGGCTGTTAGCCGGCAGTTTTCGTTTTATCCCAGGCCTTTGATCAGCGCTGGTAAGCTCTCACCCACACCTGCATCTCGCCCTCTCCGCGGTTATTCCACATGTAATAAGGAAGGAAAGAGAGCGCTGCCTCTTCGTAATTCATTGCATTGCTGACATGATACAGAGACTGCCTGTCGCTATCTGCCGGCACAATCCTGCGCCCTTCCATGTAAATTCTCACAAAGTGCTCTCCCATCTCATCCGTTTCGAAAGCCCTGGCCTTTCCGCAGGAATTCAGTTCCAGAAGATGCAGGTTCTTCCCGTTATCCGCTTCCTCCATACAGTAAACTACCGGACCACGGGTGACGGCCAGACGGCCTGTATTTTCCCTCACCAACGGATTCGAAGCCATCAGACGAACCTCCATCGGGAAGAAAAGACAAACCTGATCTCCCGATTTCCAGACTCTCGTCAGGTACAGATAGCCGTCCTTTTCCTCTGCCATTGTTCCGGAGGGAATCTGTTTTTCATAGACACTGCTCCATCCCGGCAAGCGGAAGGCAACCGTATATGGTTTCCGGAGATCGTTTTTGCAGGTAAACGTCACATGACCATCCCACGGAAATCCGGACTGAATTTCCATCCGGGCATGTTCTTTGTTTGCCTCCACCTCCAGTGTTCCTCCCATATACAGATGGAGAAACAGAGTATCTTCCTTCTCCGTGAATGCATAGCTCGCGATGGAACTGATGAGCCTTGCCAGATTCGGAGGACAGCAGGCACATCCAAACCATTTCTGGCGGATTGGTTTCACATGGAATTTCCGCTCATCTTTATGACAGGCTTCCGGAAGCACTTCCAGGGGATTCACATAGAAAAAGCTTTTTCCATCCAGCGCCATGCCTGAAAGAATTCCATTGTAAAGTGCAGTTTCCATGACATCCGCATATTTCGATTTTGCCTGAATCTCCAGCATTCTTCTGGCAAAAAACACCAGTCCGATGGAGGCACAGGTTTCTGCATATGCCGTATCATTCGGAAGATCATAGCCAAAGGAAAAAGCTTCTCCCAGATGTGTGGCACCGATACCTCCGGTGATATACATTTTCTGATTGACGATATTATCCCAAAGTGTTTCGCACGCAGCAAACAACTCATCGTCTGCCGTAGCTCTCGCCACATCTGCCATGCCTGAGTACAGATACACTGCACGGACCGCATGGCCGACTGCTTCCCTCTGAAGACGTACCGGGAGATGTGCCTGATTATATGCATATTTTACTTCTCCCTCTTCACAGGTCTCTCCCCGTTCCAGATCAAAATAATACGGTTTCTGCCCTCTCTGATTCACAAAATATTTTGCCAGATTCAGATATTTTTCCTCATCGGTCAGATCGTACAGACGCATCAGTGCCATCTCGGCAATCTCATGTCCCGGATATCCCGGCTTTTTTCCTTCTTCGGTTCCAAACTGTTCCAGAATAAAATCCGCATACCGCATGGCTGCGTGAAGAAGCTGATCCTTTCCGGTTGCCTGATAGTAGGCAACTGCACCCTCTGTGAGATGTCCAAAACAGTACAGCTCATGGTTATCCTTCAGATTACTGAAAATCTGATCTTCATCGTTGATCAGATAGTATGTATCCAGATAACCGTCCTCTCTCTGTGCCGCACACACAACAGCGATCGCCTCGTCCGCCGTTTTTTCCAGTTCCGGATCGGGATGCTGTGCCAGAGAGTAGGCAACCGCCTCAATCCATTTGGAAAAATCACTGTCCTGAAATACGAATCCATAGAATCTGCCATCCATTTTTCCGTCTTTTCCCGGAACTGTCTCAAACGTGTCAAGCGGGTATTTCATCGGGACAAATGCACTGCCTTTTTCTTTCTTTTCCCTCTGGATCTCTCCTGCTCTCCTGTAATTGCGCATGCAGTAGCTCGGAGCGGCTCCGCTTACCTTATCATTCAGTGCATTCCACTGATAAGGGATCACCTCAGTGCGCACCAGCTCCATCTCCTTTTTCCAGAATGCATCCGTTACCTGTACCTGTGTCAGAGGCAGCGGTTTACTGAAATTCGTTTCCTTCATCATGTTTCCTTTTCTCCTTTTTCCGGGATGACTCTTTCTTTTTTCACAAATACAAAATTTCTTGTTTTTTTCACAAAATGACGGTAGAATAAACAGGAAATTCTTTACAGATTTGATCTTTGAAAGTTGGCCTTTCACAGCTGCGATGTTTTCATTGTAGCAGAAACAGCCCTTCAAAAAAACAGCAGAACGTTTGAAAAGGTGTAAAAAAGTCATATGATTACTTTTGTTTATTCGGACCATCAGTCTTTTGAATATGATCTCTGCGGCAAATTTCAGGCGCCCTCAAAGGAATGGATGCATCTGACCCGTGAGCTGACCAACTTTGAACTCATGGTCGTAACCAGCGGGACTCTGTACATTGCAGATCAATCAAAGCAATACGAAGTAAAAGAGGGAGAGTATCTTCTGATGCCCCCGGGAGCCCATCAGCACGGTTACCGACAGGGAAGCTGCTCCTTTTACTGGCTCCATTTTCTTCCGTCAGAAAATGTTCCGGAAAAGGAAACTCCACGCAGCGGCAGCGCTGACACTGGCATGGTATCCGCTCCCTATTCTTCCTGGAAAATTCTGGACTGTCCGCCGGATCGTCCCCCTTACGGTTACTCCGGCTTCCTTTTTCTTCCTCTTTCCGGACATCTGGCTGCTTTGGACCGCGTGATCATCCTGATGAAACAGCTGCAGGATACCTCGCTGCGCTATCATAATCCTCTGCTGTGCAGCAGTCTCACCTGTGCAGTTCTGTGCGAAATCAGTTGCCAGAGTCCTATCTGGCAGGGCTGCTCCACTTTCGGACAAAAGCGGCAGATTCTGCAGGATCTTATCAGCTATGTTCAGTATCACAGCAGCGAAAATCTGAAAGTATCGACCGTGGCGGCATATTTCGGATACAGTGAAAAATACCTCTCTTCCCTGTTTCGCTCGGAAATGGGCATGACCTTAAAACAATTTATTCAAAAAACCCGCATGGATTCCGCAATGGCGGAACTGACAGATACCAATCACCCCATTTCTCAGATTGCATACAATGTGGGGTTCCAGGATGCGCACAATTTTTCAAATGCATTCCGGAAAGTGACCGGTATGACCCCTGGACAATACCGGAAGGGCTATGCGAGCAGAAAGATTTCTTTTGAATAAAGTTCATCGAAAATTTATGTTTTTTTCGCTTCTTTTAGATTGCGGACATAGTTTGCTCATATTTTTTGCGTATACTAAGTGTCAGATAGTTGATGAAACCACTCACTATCTCCCCCCTCATTATGAAAAACGGCGGCCCGCATTTTGCGGGCCGCTGTTTTTATATTTCTTATTCTTCTGCTTCAATGGCTGCAGTCTCGATGATAAATTTCACACTTCCGTCCATCTCATCCGCTCTGCCGCTGTAGGTTGTATAACTGCATTCATCCGAATTGAGTGCCGAAATACGGTCCAGGATATCACCAAGCTTCTCATCGAATGTCTCTTTTAGTTTTCCGGTGCCCTCCTCATCAAAGGTTTGCATTCCATCGCTGAGTTCCTGTGCTCCATCTCTTAGCTGGCTGATGCCGTCTTTTACCTGACTGCTGCCGGATTTCAGAGATGCGGCACCTAAACGCAGCTGATCCGTGCCGGATACCAGGCTGTCTGCCCCACTCCTTAAAGCTTTGCTGTTTCCGGACAGCTGCATAGCTCCGTTCACCAGCTGCGTGGAGAGCTGGTTCAGACCAGTCACAAGCTGCTTTGTGCCTCCATCCAGTGCACTTACGCCCTGTACCAGAACCGGTCCTTTTTCTCTGAGGCTGACTGCCCCGTTTTTCAATGCTTCACTGTTTGCATCCAGTTTTCCAAACCCTTCCAGCAGGGAAGCGATTCCTTCACTTGCCATCGGCAGGGAAACTTTTGTACTCTCATTTAATTGTCCGAGGTTGGCGGAAAATGCTGCGATTCCCTGATACAGGTTCTGACCTCCGGCATCCAGCTGTTCCACAGCAGCATTCAGTTTCTGCATTGCCCCCATCTGTCTTTCCACGATCTCCTTCTTTTCACAGATCGAATCGAGCTGTTCCTGCATCTGCTCCATCTGTGGAATCAGCGCTTCCACAACAGCAGAAAGTGTTTCATAGCTTTCTTTCATCTCCTGCATGTTTTCCTGGATCTCATTCTTTCTCTGTGTAAGCTCCGGCTGCGGTATCGAAACAGAAAGTTCCGGTTCCGTGATCTCAGGCGCCGTCACGGTTTCTACAGAAACCTCCGGTGCGGATACCGAGACACTTCCCGCAGTTTCCTTTGCCTGCTTCAGCGCATTTGCCAGGTCTGTATTTCCTTCCGACTCTGCCTGGGCAATCTGTGCATCCAGCGCACTCTGCAGTTTTTCCGTTGCCTCCCTGGACGCTCTGGCAGCCGCCGTATCGGCAGCATTTCCAATGGCCGACTGTGCCTGGCTGTTAAGTGAATCCGCTGCATCCTTCGCCTGCTGCTGCAGATCCGCCGTCATCTGCTGCGCCGTCTGATGGGCAGCTGTCATAATCTGTCCTTCCAGATCATCCAGATAAGCCTGCAGATATTCCTGCAGCTTAAAAAGCTGTCCCTGGAGTTCATTTCCATTCTGCATCAGCGACTGAACCGAACCGGATATCTGTTTCTCCATAACCTCCCCAAGCTGATCCGATTCTTCGATCAATGTATATCCGGTTTGGGTCATATCGTCCACCATTTGGAGCAATGCCTGCAGATCCTGGCTTTGGAGTGTCTGATTGAGCGAATCCAGACTGCAGGAAAGTTCCCTTGCCCCGCTTAAAATATCATTGTCATCTTTACCGTCTGCAGCCGCACTGAGCTGTTCTATCGCACTCTCCACCTCTTTCAGGCCCTGTATCAGAGGACGAAGCTGCTCTGCGCCTGTTTTCAGTTCCTGTTCTCCATCCACATATGCGGTGACTCCGTTCGAGAGTACTGCTGCTCCATCGGTGTAGTCCTTTACCCCGCTTACCACACGGCTGACGCCATTGACATACTCCTTCACATTTCCGGTCAGAACACCATTTCCGCCAAGATAAATCTGAATTCCTTTGCTTAACGCATCGGCGCCTTCCGTATAGCTCCTGATTCCGCCGGACAATTCCTTCGCACCGCTGGAGAGTGTATCCGCACCGTCTTTGAGGCTGCCGATACCTTCATCAAATGACTCATAGCTTTCACCAAGCTCATCTGCACCATCAAGCAGCGCAAGTGAACCATCCACCAGCTTCAGGGATGCCTCTTCCAGTTCCTCCAGAGAAGCCTTCAGATCATCAAAACTGGAAATCTGATCCGTATCCACATCATCCAGCAGATCTGTCAGGGCCACTGTAAAAGTAGAACCCATAGAAAAGTTTTCCACATCTGCGGTGATCTCCAGACTCTCGGGAAGGATAATCGAAAATTCTGCATTCTCCTTTTCCAGTCCCAGGCTCTCGCTCATGCCCGGCATACCGATACCAACCACAATACTTTTGCTTCCGTCGGAAATTACTTTCCCGTTATCAATTTTTACATTGGAAAACGTATCATCCGGCAGAATCATGCCGGTCACCATGACAAAGGGACTATAGACGGCGGTTTCTTTTCCATTTACTTTGGCTGTGGTTTTTGCGCAGTTTGTATACTCCACTTTGATCTTCAGTTTTCCGCTCTTGCCTGATAGCTGTTCCGGCGAAATTTCCTCCCCGTCGAGATAATACGTCAGTTTTACCGATACCGGCAGTTCCTTACTGCTCGTTCCCTGATAGTAGATATCCTGTCCGTCTGTCTGCCAGGTCAGAAAATTTCCACTCTGACGAAAGGTTTCATCTCCCTTCACATTTTTCACTTCTTTCAGATCACTCTTATCCAGAAGTGTTTTCGTGGAACCGGCATTTTTCAGCCAGTTCGATACGATAATCTTTTCCTGTTCCCCTGCCGCATCTGCATTGACATAAACCGTTTCTTCCTTGGTAATATCCTGATTGGTCTCTGCGGCGGCAGATACCGGCACGGATACCATCACAGCTGCCATTCCAACCGCAATCCCTGACATCATCTTTGTTTTCCGTTTTCTGTTTCTGTTCATAACAAATACCCCTTTCCATCAGACTCTATTTTCTCTTAAAACCTTTGCTTGTTCTGCAGATGATTCCGTCAAACAGCCAGAACATGGCCGGCAGAAACAACAGAACCGCGCACATACTGATCAGTGCACCGCGCGCCATCAGCAGGCAAAGCGAACTGATCATATCGATTTTCGAATACATTCCCACACCAAAAGTTGCGGCAAAAAAGCTGAACGCTGAAATCATAATCGGGCGCATACTGGTTCGATGCGCAATCTGAATCGCCTCTTTTTTACTCTTTCCGGAACCTCTCTCTCTTTCATAGCGGCTGGTCATCAGAATCGCATAGTCAACCGTTGCGCCCAGCTGAATCGTCCCGATTACAATGGAAGCGATAAAAGGCAGCGTGGAACCGGTCAGATACGGAATTCCCATATTGATAAATATCGCTCCCTCAATCACCAGAATCAGGATGACCGGAAGGGATGCTGACCGGAACACAAACACAATGATAAAAAAGACAGCCAGGATCGAGACTGCACTGACCACTTTGAAATCATGGTCTGTGATATCAATCAGATCTTTCGTACAGGGTGCTTCTCCTACAAGCATACCTGTAGGATCATATTTTTTCAGAACATGATTCAGTTCTGTGATCTGATGATTGACCTCATCCGAAGCAGTCTGATACTCATTGGCAATCAACATCAGTTCGTAGTGATCACTTTCCAGGATTTCTTTGATACTGTCCGGAATCATGCTCTGCGGCAAAGACGGGCCAATGATACTCTCAAGTCCCAGCACCGTTTTGACACCATCCACCTGCTCCATCTCATCAATCATCTGATATTTCTCTTTTTCGTCCATATCCCGATCCAAAAGCACCATATGAACCGCACCCATCTGATATTCTTCCTGCAGCTTTGTATTGGCCATAATACTTTCCAGGTCACGCGGCAGGCTGCCATCCAGATTATAGTAAACCTTCGTATTCGCCTGGAAATAAGCAAACGGAATAAAAAGCACCACAAACAAGACCGCAAATACTGTATGATGCTTTACAATAAAATCCGACAGCCCTGGAAGTTCCGGGATCAGCCGGCGATGCCGGGTCTTCTCCAATGCATGGTCAAAAATCAGAATCATAGACGGGAGTACGGTAATACAGCAGAGAACCCCAAGGATGACACCTTTCGTCATCACAATTCCAAGATCGAGGCCAAGCGTAAAGCTCATAAAACAAAGTGCAATAAATCCGGCCACCGTTGTCACCGAACTGCCGACAACGGATTTGATTGTCGCAGCGATTGCCCGGGCCATCGCTTCCTTATGATCCTCTGGCAAAATTACCTTCTGCTCCTGATAACTGTGCCACAGAAAAATGGAATAATCCATTGTGACTCCCAACTGGAGTACTGCACTCAGCGCTTTAGTAATATAAGAAATCTCACCCCGGAAAATATTCGTTCCCATGTTGTACACGATTGCGATTCCGATGCTGACAAGAAATAATACCGGGATCAGATAAGATTCCATCGTAAGTGCCAGTACAATGGAAGAGAGAATCACTGCAATCACAACGTAAATCGCCACCTCAGATTCCGCCAGATTCTTTGTATCCGTCACGATCGCTGACATTCCGGCCAGAAAACACTGCCGGCCGGCCAGATGACGGATTTCTGTGATCGCATCCATGGTCTCGTCCGCTGATGTCGTCGTATCAAAAATGATAAACATCATGGTAGAATCGTCGGAATTAAATGCATTTCTCACCCTGTCCGGCAGCATCTCCATCGGAACACTCAGATCCAGAAAGCTGTCATACCACACTACCTTTGCCACATGTTCGACCTGTTCAATCTGAGCTTTCAGTGCGGCTACCTCCTTCTCTTCCATTCCCTCACACAGAAACATCGAATAAGCGCCTGTTCCAAACTCATCCACCAGAATATCCTGTCCTTTCATCGTCTCAATATCATCCGGCAGATAATACAGTATATCGTAGTTTACTCTCGTATTGATATATCCGATGACGGATGGTATGAGAAGCAAAAGGCTGATGATAAAAATCGGGATCCGGCACTTCACAATCTTTCTCCCAAGTTTTTCCATGATAACTTCCTCCCTTTCTCTGCCTGTTCTATACACTATATATGACCAACAGTCATTTTATGTTATATTTTAAAATTGACCAAAAGTCAATATCTCATATGCTTAAAAATGACCATTAGTCATTTACTTTTCTATGCAAAACATCGAAAATGACCCAACTGACACATTTTTATTTGACATCTCCTGTCGTAAGAAAGTATACTATGGTTAGCTCTTGGTTCAGGGCGGCACGCCCTCATCGCATTATTTCGAACAGGAAGGAAGATACCCATGGGAAAAGTGGAAGATAATAAGCAACAAAAAAGGGATTCCCTTCTGGAATCCGCTTTTACACTTTTTATTGGAAATGGTTTCAACAAAACTTCGATCTCAGACATTGTCAATCATGCAGGTGTCGCAAAAGGTACCTTCTATCTGTATTTCAAAGATAAATATGATATCCGCAACCAACTGATCGCCCACAAAGCCAGCCAGGTCTTTCAGAATGCCTACAACGATCTTCTGACACACGAAGAAATCCGGGATTTTGAAGATCAGGTGCTCTTCATTACCGATCACATCCTGAATCAGTTTTCCCAGAATCATCATCTCGTTTCCCTGATTTCCAAGCATCTGAGCTGGGGATTTTTTAAAAATTCTCTGTATTTTACTCCCGGAAATGACACTCCGGCTATCTACACAATCTACGAATCTCTGCTGGATCACGCCTCTTACACTTATCGAACGCCGGAGGTCATGTTTTACATGATCCTGGAAATTGTCAGCGGGACCAGCTATAACGCGATTCTATACGAGCAGCCGGTCACACTGGAAGAATTAAAGCCGGAACTCTATACCACGATCCGTGGAATCTTCCGCCAGTACCGTCAGCGCCGCAAAAAAAGCAGCTGAAGCGAACAAGGAAACAAATACGCCTCCGGAGACCGCACCGCGCCTGTATGCGGTCCTGGGAGGCGCGTTACTTATCGGTGTATCATTTTGCCGTACCTGTCTTTCGGCGGTATCAGGCAGTCTTTTTTTTCATCTGAATGAGCAGGAAAATGCCTGTAAGCAGCAGCACCGGGAAGATGCAGGCACAGAGGATTCCCATTTTCAGATTGTTCTCAAATATACCGGAGAGGAAGCCTACATAAGTTGGACCTCCGGAGCAGCCAAGGTCACCGGCCAGGGCAAGCATGGCAAACATGACTGTGCCTCCTCTTCTTAAGGAAGCGGAGGCCATACTGAAAGTACCAGGCCAGAGAATTCCCACGGAAAATCCACACAGGCCGCAGCCCGCAAATGCCAGAAGCGGGCTTGGACTAAGGGAAATCAAAAGATAACTGATGATGCAGAGAATGCCGGAGAGCACCATACACTTGCGAAGCGGAAGCTTTTCTCCGAATTTTCCATATAGCGCCCTTGAGGTTCCCATAAGAACGGCAAACAACATCGGTCCTGCCAGATCTCCCACACTCTTGGATACGCCAAGTCCCGCTTCTGCCAGCGTAGAAGCCCACTGGCTTACCGCCTGTTCGCAGGCACCGGCGCAAACCATCAGAAGCATCATCACCCAGAAAACTTTCTGGAAAGCCAGCTCTTTTAGCGTCATTCCCTTTTCGTCCTCCGCGATCAGCGATGCGATCGGAACATTCGCGAAAAAGAGTGCGTTTGCCAGCGGTATCAGCGCCCAGATCAGAGCCAGATATTTCCAGTTTGCCGTTCCAAAAACAGCAAAATACGCGGTGGACAAAAGCACAACTCCCACATGGCCCCAGCAGTAAAACGAATGCAGAAGGCTCATGGCAGACTCTTTGTGATCAGTCGGACAGGCTTCCACAATCGGACTCACCAGTACTTCCAGCAGACCGCCTCCCACCGCATAGATCATAACCGCCAGCAGCAGGCCGAAAAAGGGATCCGGCAGCAGATCCGGCAAGATGGTAAGCAGAATCAGTCCTGCAGCAGCAAAGACATGCGCCAGAATAGCCGAAGCACGATAGCCAATCCGGTCGATAAATCCCGCAGACAGAAAATCAATCAGAAGCTGCAGTCCAAAATTAAATGTGATCAGCAGTGTAATACTGGACATGGGAATTCCATAGGTCTTATGGAAGGTCAAAAACAGCAGCGGGACAAAATTATTTACGATCGCCTGCACGATATATCCGATAAAGCAGGCGATAATTGTGTGGTTATAGGTCAGTTTTTGTTTCATTTTCTCTTGATCATCCTTTTCTTTATTCCTTATTTGTGTGCAGACGGATCCCAAGACGGGGAAGCTGTTTGGGAAGATGCGGCTTGCCCCGTGTAATACCACCCTTTGGATTCCACGAAATCCCTGCAATATCCTCCAGGATCAGCAATATCGGTCCGCTGCCCCAGGGATGGCAAAGACTGGTATTCCACTTCTGCTCCTTCCCCCAGGCCTCAAAACAGGTGGTGGCCCCTTCCCGTATCATATTCATCCAGGAATGCCCACTCTCGTTCGTCATCAGATCGTACATTTCCTGATATTTTCCCACATTTGCCAGGCCTTTCAGCAGGAAATAGGCGGTATAAACGCCGCAGCACAATCCCTTCTTCTGTATCAGATCAGCCATGGTCTCAAAGCTCTCCCCTGGAGCCAGAGACTCTGCCAGACTGACAGCAATCTCCCCTGTAGGGGAATCTTTCCTGCATCCTGAGAAAAACAGCGGGATTCCATTGGCATGTACGGAGGTATGTTCCGACCCTTCACTGTCCACAAACAGTTTTCGGTCCGGGCGGTAAAAAGTGTCCCGAAATGCTTTTTTAACCTGTTCCCTTTTCCTTTCCAGCCATCTTTCGTCCTCTCCGATCACTTTTGCGATTTTCTGTGTATAGAGCAGCGCTCCGTAGTAAAACGCATTGATCACATTGTGACAACCCGGGCACACCGGTCTGGTCAGGGAAAAGTCATATCCGTCCCTGAGATTCTCCGGCCAATCCACCAGATTCCATTTGTCCGATACTTCGCAAACCAGCCCATCGTTCCTCTCATAAGTGGAAAAATGCTTCAGGATACCGCAGATGGTCGGATATAATTCTTTCAGATAATCCTCATCTCCGACAGCGCAATAATACCGGTATACCTCATAGGGATACAAAAGCGAATAATCGGCGATTTCCTGCATGAGGCTACCCGGAGCAACAGCCATCAGTCCCTCATCGATCCGGGCAGAATCCCGGAAATTATCCAACGCCTTGCGGTACATTGCGGCATCCCCGCTCAGATACATCTGTACCGGAGCTGTGATGGCAAGATCTCCCAGATACTGCCCCTTCTCACGGCTTGGACAGTCTACGAAAACCTCCTGGGTTCCCATCATAACGCTTCTTGCACAGATCTCCCAGATCTTTGCGAGCTTTTCATCGGGGCAGTCCTCCAGGCACGTCGGATCCTCCATCGGGTAATGCCGAACCATCACCCACACCTGTTCCGGCCTGACATGCTCTGACTTTACCTCCACATAGCGAAAGGCTTTGTAATCGTAATTCTCCAGTTCATCCCTTTGCCCGGACAGCGTCCAGATCTCCTCATAGCAGCAATTGCAGCGCTTCTGATACCGGACACGGCCGTCCTCATCCAGCTCCTCACCAAAACGCAGCCTCACCTGCTCGCCGCTTTCCCCGATCGTGTCGATATGTAACATACCTGTCAGCTCTGTTCCAAAGTCCAGAAGAAACGAGTGATCATCCTGATTCGTAACCGTCTCAGCCTTCTTTTGATACACCATCAGCGGCTGGGTCGGCTGCGGTGTGAGCACATGGTCATCCTTTTCATGAATCGCCGCCGAATCCCACGCTCCATCATCGAATCCAGGCAGTTTCCATCCCCGCGGCTCTTTCCTTGCGTCAGGATTCTCCAAAAATCCGGTGTCATACCCAAACGTCTTTCCCGATGAAGCATACACCTCCGACCGCAGATATTTCCACCCGGAATCCGTTGCCGCAAGCACCGTTTGGTCCGCATCGTACAAAACAGCACAAAGCCCCTGCCGCAGGTCTCCGCTGTTCCATACCCGGTTAATCAGTCCCTGGTAATAAACCTCCACCGCAAGAACATTTTCCCCTTCCTGCCAGAAACCGCTCACTTCGTAGCGGTTATAGTAATACCTCCAGTGATATCCGGGAGAGGGGCCCTGTCCGATATACTTTCCGTTGACGTACAGTTTATAATAGTCATCTGCTGTAATTTCCAGGTAAAGAGGACCCTCTCTTTTTTCCGTGAAAACTTTTTTTCGTACCAGCATATGACGGTTTTTCAGCTCTTCCGGATGGAGATTACGGCTATCGTTTGTTTCCTGTTCTCTTCCAAACACCGAAAGCGGACTGCAGCAGAATTCCTTCTCACAGATCCACGCTGCATGCTCCTCAATCCTGCTCATTTCGCTGTTCCCTTTTTTTCTTTCCGGTTTTCCCGATCTGATCAAACAGTTTCGCACAGTCCAGCGTCACCTGGTGTGGAACCACTTCACTCTCTGTTTTTCCTTTTCGCACACAGGAAATCACTTCCTCAATTTCATAGGTAAATCCATTGACTGTTGTTTCATCCTGAAAATGCTCCAGTAATTGTCCGTCTTCTCCATACAGAAAACATTCGGACGCATAATGAGGACAGGGAAGAACAATTTTTCCTTTCTTTCCATAAAGGATCATCTGATCCTCCACATTTGCCTCGAAGGTAGCCATCAGATCTGCCATTGTATGTTCAAAACGGATCGAGACATGGTCCGTCAGATCTACGCCTGTCGTGCTCCAGTCTGCATTCGCACATAGTTCCTGAACCTTCTGTTCAAGAAGATAGGTTGTCAGTTCATAGGCATACACCGTAATGTCCTTTGCTGCGCCTCCGCCCAGTTTTGGGTTATAATACCGGTTATTTTCATCCTCGGGCGCGCAAAAACCTATGGTAAACCTGGCTAATGCAGGCTGCCCGATTTTTCCTTCCCGAAGCCATTCTCCTGTATGGCGTACTGCCGGGAGAAACCGGGACCACATGGCTTCCATCACAAAGGTTTGCTGCTCCCTGGCAAAATCAAATGCTTTTTTTGCCTCTCCGCTGTTCTGAAACATTGCTTTTTCACACAATACCGGAATCTTCCGCTCCAGACACATCATCGTCAGACGATAGTGATCATTTGGTGTGACTGCGATGTATGCACCATCCGGTTTTTCGATATCCAGCATTTCCTCATAGGATCCATAAAAATGCTCGATCTGATTGTTTTGGGCAAACTGCTTCGCGCGTTCCAGGCTTTTGCTTGCCACTGCCGACACCCTGCAGTTTTTAACATGACAAACTGCATCACAGAATCTGGCTGCAATATTTCCGGCACCTAAAATCACAAATCGAAACTCTTCCATACTCTTCTTCTCCCTGTCGAAATGTATCAGTGCCGGAAAGCATTCTCCTTCCCGGCACTGTTTTGTTTGCTCAGCTTACAGCCATTCATCTGCGCACTGCATGCTGTTTATGTCTCTCTTTTCAGATATGCTTCCATCTTCTCTTCCATCGCCGGAACCAGCCACTTTGCATAACCGGCTTTCATCGGATGGATCGGATCCTGCATGTACAGTTTTCTCTCTTCTTCGGAAATCTGATTGATTTTCTCATCGTTCCAGAAATCAATTACACCAATATTCCATTTTTTCTGAATTTCAAGAAGCGCATCCACCATTTTCCCGTATGCTTCTGACTCATAACGCGGATTTGTATAGAAAAGTACAGGACAGTTCCAGGTACTTTTTGCATAAGCGATAATATATTCGACCGCACCGCAGACAGTCGTTACATCAAAACTTTCCAAATCATAGGACTCCGACATCTCCCCAAGCGGGCTTTCTCTGGTGGCGTCATTTGTGGAAAGCTGACAGATAAAAACATCCACCTTCTGATTTTTGTCCAGTCTGGTGCGCATGCGCTCCACATAGGAATCTGCGCCATTGTCAATCAGAGTCGTTCCGTTTACAGCCTCCTTGATGCATCTGCAGCTGTCCTTTTTGGCAATGTATTCCGAAAACGAGACGTTGTGAGAAGCATACCCTCTGGTCACAGAGGATCCAAGGAATACAATCGTTTTTCCCTTCAGAAGACTTTCTTTTTTGAAGGGAATCCTCGAGACATCATACTGCACATGGTTCCCCTTCTTGAAATAACCGCACTTTTTGTTCATCCGATAGACACCGCCCGCGGCCAGAAGCGCTCCGCCTGCGGCAACGACACCTGCAATCAGTTTTGTATCCATAGTAAATCCTCCATATTCCACTGCTTTTTACAGCTGCCTTTTTCTCCCTCATGGATATCCCTATCTTACTACTTTTTTCTGAAAATGCAAGGACGTTTTTCGTATCAGGTTACAGAAGCTCATCCAGTTTTGCCTCGATCGCCCTGGAGCCTTCCTCAAAAAGCAGGGATTGATTATAGTGATAATATCGCTCACATTCATACATTCCCAAAAACTGTACGCTGTAATAATTGGCATTCAGTTCTGTGACAAACAGAACCATCTCCTGGCTTTCACCAAAAGCTGCTTCCATAAAGTCAAACGCATATTCCAGCAGCTGTCCGGCATGTGCTTTTTCCTCTGCAAGCGCCATCTTTTCTTTTCCAAATAATGTGCGGATTTTTTCAAAAGCAGCCGTTCCGTCGGAGGGATTTTCCAGTGTCAGTTCCTTCTCATAGTGCGAAAGCAGTTCAAGAGCCCTCTTATATCCCCGGTTGCCCTCCCGGTTCAGAAGCTCTGCCTCCCGTTTCTGTTCCCATTCTCCAGCAAAAGACTCACAGATACTTCTCATAAAGACCAGCGGCTGACTGCTGTGTGCTCCCATAAAGCCCTCCTTCAGAAGCTTCAGCTGCTCAAACAGCAGCTTCATCACCCCTTCATGAAAACAGATTCCATGAAAGGCCTCGGTGCACCGTCTGAGAAGCAGACTGATCAGACCCAGTTTTTCATCAAAGGACGCATTCCGAGCCTTTTTTACCAGACGCTCACTGATCTGTCCCTTCAATACCTCATCCAGCTGATAATCGATCCGGTATTTCCTGTAAAGTTCCAGATAATTTGCAAAATCCTTTGCAATTTTCTCGTGCTGAATATACTGGACTACCACTTCCCGATCCACCTGTTTTCCGAGCTTTTCATAAACCGTGATCAGACGGGAGAGATCCTCCCAGCCTCTGGGCGTTGCGAACCTTTTTCCGTCCACCGTAGTTTCCATCTTATAGAAATACTGTCCTCTGGTATCCAGATAGGAAATAATTGCCGGATGGATCTCCTCCCGCAGCGCATATTCTTTCCATACCTGATAGTCCGGTTCCACTTCGATCCGCTTGACACGATCCAGGGTCACCACATCAAATTCCCGTACAGATTTATTGTATTCCGGCGGATTTCCCGCAGCCACAATCACCCAGCCCCTCGGAATGGCATGATTTCCGAATATCTTGCACTGCAGAAACTGCAGCATGGCAGGTGCCAGCGTTTCCGACACACAGTTCACCTCATCAATAAACAGAATGCCCTCCCGCAATCCGGTCTTTTTGATCTTTTCATACACGGATGCCACAATCTCGCTCATGGTATATTCCGTAATCGCATATTCCTTCTGATCAAATTCCTGATGTGTGATAAAAGGCAGACCAATGGCACTCTGTCTGGTGTGATGTGTGATCGTATAGGCGACCAGCCCCACCTGGCATTCTCTGGCAATCTGTTCCATAATCTGTGTCTTTCCGATGCCCGGAGCCCCGATCAACAACACCGGTCTTTGGCGAATCGGCGGAATCACATATTCCCCGTCCTCATCTTTCAGAAGATAGGCTTCAATCGTATCTTTGATCTCTTCTTTTGCTCTTTTAATATTCACGCGTTTCTATCCTCCCTCATCATTTTCAGACCGGTGTCTTTTGTTTCCTGTCGCTTCTCGTACAGTTCCTCCGGATCGAGAATCAGTTTCATCGCCCAGGGCGGTACATCGATATCCGTGTAATCCTCCTTCAGAAAAACGAATGCCGTCTCATACACCGGCTTTCTGACCGGATAGATTCCTTTGCCGTCGGTAAAATAAATCAGACCTTTTAATCTGGTAAACTCCCCCCGGCTCACAAGCCAACTGACATATTCAAATGCCGGACGAAAGTCCGTTCCTCCAAGCCCTTTCACCGTAAACTGTGCCAGATACTCCTGCATTTCCCTCTGATTTTGAATCACCACATCTTCCCGTACTTTCTCGTCACACTGTACAATGTGCACGTTGATTTTGCGCAGGAAACTCTCGGATTCGCTCAGGACCTCATAGGTTTGTCCGAGAAACTGACGCACCAGTTCCCCTTTACAGGACATGGAAGTATCAATCACAATGACAAAATCCTCCACTTTGCGAACCTCTTTGGTCTCCAAAGGTTCAATCAGAGGCATATTTCCGTACAGTTCCATCCCATATTGATAAAAAATATAGTCAAAGGAGTCCGGATCTACCTGCATCTCCTCCTTGAGGACAGAAAACTTCCGCAAAAATTCCCGATAATCATATCGTTTTCGGTTTTCTGCCCTGACCTGTTCTTCCAGTGTCTCCGCCTGGGAAGCAGCCTCTTTGGAAAAGGTCTCCATCTCAGTCTGCATCCTCTCCCGGACATCCTCCCAGTGTTTCTTCTGTCTCTGTTTCTGCGGCTTTTTCGGATCCAGATCCCAGAAGCGGTGATCATCCACACAAAACTCCGCCGAAAGCCGGGCAAAAAGCACCGGATCGCAGGGGTTCTCTTTGAGACGGCGATACATTCTCTGGGCAGTCGGCACCTTCTTTTCCAGACGCAGCTTCTGAAAATATTCTCTTCGAAGAGGAGACGCGCTCAGATGAACGCACGGCAGATACAGTCCGTCCAGAATGTATTCTGCTGTTATATCACAGGCCAGATTCCAGTATTCCGCCTCCGGTTTCTGATCGGGAAACGGATGACAGAACAGACAGTGAATCAGGGAATGCAGATAGGCATGATTCACCTTTACCCGTCCGCTGCGGTACAGTCTGCCAAGTGCCTCCGGATGAAAATAAAGCGCGGCACCATCTGTCCCCAGCGGGCGCACAGCCGGATCCATCACAAAAGGAAGTCCGGAAAGGGCCACATCAAGGAAACGCATATTCAGATATAACTCATTTCGCGCATTAGATAAGATCTCGCGGCCGACCTCGATCAGCTCAAGATCCCGCTCCTGCTGCTCCTGGATTGGATGAATCACGGAACCACCTCCTACAGTTCAAATGGATCGTATTCTTTTTTCGGTCTGTTTTTATGTTCAAAATCCATCAGGCGGCTGATAGCCCACGGATTCTGACAGCGGCTGGCATCCGCTTTCATTTCATCGAGGAGTGCCTGTTTGTCTGCATCTGTCAGTTCTTCCTTTTCCGCCTGCAGGTATTCCAGAAACCAGAGGAGTGCCTCTGGATCTCCCAACCGGAGAATCTCTTTTGCAGCTGCGCTTCGTTCTCTGCAAAGATACCCGCCGTACGTCCGTTTTGCCTTTTCGGAAAGCTGATACGGATAGCGAAGCCGCCCGATCGCCATGCGAAGCAGCAGCTCTCTGCTCTCATCCGCTGCGGCGTAGTCAAATCTGGAATCATATTCTCCAAACTGAAAAACTCTCTGCACAAAACAGTTCCGGTAATATAAGCCGCTGCCATGGACATGGGTTTCCAGAATTCTTGCCGGTGTATTTTCCACACCTTCCTCGAAAAACTCCGGAAATACCAGCTTCGCATATTTCGTATTTTCTCCGCCGCCGCAGAAATAATCCACATCCAGTTCCTCCCGGATCTCTGAGAGAACGTCCTTCCATGTGGATTTGCCCTCCTCGTCCATTCGCACCTCCAGCGAATGAATCCTGTGGCATCCGGTAAACGTTCCGCTGCCCCAGTCACGAATCCCGCCGCAAAAACTGATACGTTTCAGATTTTCACAGTTATAAAAGCAGTAACGTCCCACCCTCTCCAGTGTCTCCGGAAGGATAATCTCTTCCAGCCTTCCTCCGCAGAGCATAGGAAGCTCTTCTGTGTTTCCCAGCACACCTTCGCTTCTTATTTTATTCTTCCGGTCTGCCGGATCCTGGTGCTCTGAAAAGGCATAGGGAGCCAGTTCTTTCACCGGATAGCCTTCGATTTCCTTTGGTACCACCGCACACACATCACCGGAAAAACAGCGCCAGATGATGACGTGATCCCTGCGAATCTCATACAGAAAACTCTGGCTCTGGTCTGCATCCTGTACTTTCCCGATAGTTCCCCGTTCCATTTTCTGATCTTCTCTGTCCATGGTTCCCCCTGCCCCAGATTTCTCTTATAGGCTGAATCTTTTACAAAAACGGCGGACAGCCAACTGCCCGCCGCTCTGTTTTTTACACAATGCTCAAAACTCCAGACAGCCGTTTTCCTGACCGTCGTTCACGACATAATACGCTCTGTTTTCTTCCGGCTTGAAGTACACATCCAGTTTCTCAATGTCTTCTTCCTTTTTGCCTGATTCTTTCCACGCTCTTGCCACGGAACTCATCACTTCACTTTCCAGAATTTCCCGATCCTGATACTGCACAAAGAAATTTCTCATGACCTTCTTTGTCTCCACTTTTGGCATCACTGCCAATGCCTCATTTTCAATGGCCGGGATCATCCTCTCCTTTTCCAGTACTGCTTTTCTCTTCTTTGCAATTCTTCTGTTTGACATATCATTCACTCCTCTCAACAAACGGTATTATAGCGCATACCGCCAGGAAAAGGAAGTCCTTTTTTCACAGCCATCCGGAAGGTTCCTGTTTGTTACCATTATGTGGCATGAAAGAACTGTTCAGATAGCACACGAAACATCTGTTTTCTGCACGGCGTCCGTTGCCATCCAAGCAGGAACTTGCGGTTCCCGGTTTTTTTGTGTTATAGTGAGGACAGTGCAATTGAGACAGAAAGGAGTCTACGATGCAGACAGCAAATGAATTAAGAAAATTATTAACCGATATCAATCATAAAAGCTATCCGGCTTACAAATCCCTTCGCGGACTTTATCAGTTTCCGGGGTATGTTCTCTCTATTGACCATGTACAGGGGGATCCGTTTGCTGCGCCTTCAAGGGTCAGTATCCATCTGGACGGAAAAACTGCCGGTTTTCCAAAAAATCTGTATGACACACGTCCAAAACGGATTGCACTGCAGGATTACCTGCTGCGCCTTTTCGCCCGTGCCATCGAACCCTATTCCTTTCAGGCAAAAGGCTCCGGAAAAAGCGGTCTTCTCGGTGTCAGCCGCTGCGGTCAGGAAATTCTCGAACGCACAGCCTGCAGTCTGAATCCTCAAAACGGTGCTCTCATTCTTAACATGGAGGTTGGTTTCCCGGCCAATGGCCGATCGATTCAATCTCAGGAACTTGCAAAAATTCTGTATGATTTTCTGCCCGGCTGTGTGGAAAAAACACTTTATTACCGCAGACTGAATCCCGCAGACTGTACCCGCGTTGCACAGCTTTGCGAAGATCAGCAGGCAATCCGTCAGGAACTGAAAAAGCGGCATCTCACTGCCTTTGTGGCCAACGGAGCTATTCTCCCAAGAGAGAGCGGCATCTCCGACAAACCCATGCGTCGTGCAGTTCCTTTTGCCTCCCCGTCCTCCCTGGAGGTTACGATGGAACTTCCTAACCGGGGACCTATCCGCGGAATGGGCATCCCTGAAGGCATTACTCTGATCGTGGGCGGTGGTTTTCACGGAAAATCCACACTGCTCCATGCACTGGAACTGGGTGTGTACGATCATATCGCGGGAGACGGAAGAGAACTGGTCATCACAGATTCCACTGCCGTCAAACTCCGTTCCGAAGATTCGAGAAGTATCAGCAATACGGACATCTCTCTCTTTATCAATGACCTTCCAAACAAAGGAAATACCAAAGCATTTTCCACCGCAGATGCCAGCGGCAGCACCTCCCAGGCTGCCAATGTCGTGGAAGGAATCGAGGCGGGAACCAGCCTGTTTCTGATTGATGAGGATACTTCCGCCACTAATTTTATGATCCGCGATGAGCTGATGCAGCGTGTGGTTTCCGACTCCGAGGAACCGATTACCCCCTTTATCAGCCGTGTCCGTGATCTTTCTTGGCATCTTGGAATTTCTTCCATTCTGGTAGCAGGAAGCTCTGGTTCCTATTTTCACGTAGCAGACACTATCATACAGATGAAAGAATATATCCCTTATGACATTACCGGAAAGGCAAAAAAAGAAGCATCAGCCTTCCCTGCCTTTTCCTACGCCCTGCGTCCTTTTGTGTCTCCTGTATTTGAACGCCGTCCGGTGCCGGATCGCACGCTTAAAGATCAGGATCGTCTCAGGATCAAGGCAATGGGCCGGGAGTCCATTATGGTGCAAAAATCCGTCACCGATCTGCGTTATGTAGAGCAGCTTGTCGATTCCGAGCAGCTTCATGCCCTGGCAGTTCTGCTCTGTGAGGCAGCCGCAAAATACATGGATGGTCATCGGACGTTATTACAGATCGTCGATCTGCTGGAACAGCAGATGGATACCCATGGTCTTTCTTCTCTTAAAGCTTCCGGTAACTGTGATCTGGCCCGTCCGCGCCGTCAGGAGATCTTCGCCTGTCTGAATCGCTGCAGAAACCTGAAGTTTTAGCATTTTCCAAAGTCAAGGCCACCGGCTTAGCCGGTGGCCTGTTCTGCTCAATCAGGAGTTATTACCTCCACGATTTTATTGTCTTTGGTGACAATCAGATACATCTTTTCCTCAGATCAGCCCGTAATGTTCCATCGCATAAGCCAGTCCGTCTTCTTCCACCGTCTTTGACACAAATTCCGTGTAGGGATCCAGGATCGCATCATGGGAACCCATGGCAATCGTATGAGCTCCGCATTGGAACATGGAAAGATCGTTGCTGCTGTCTCCAAACACATAGGCATCTTCTTTTGCAATTCCCATTTGTTCCAGAACGAACCCGATCGCAGTTGCTTTCGTATACCCTTTTGGCACCACCTCATACAGTCCTCCCCGGCGGTCCATGATATCCATATCTGCCCGGAGTGCATCCAGAAGAAAATCCAGCTTTGTCTGCTCATCAGAGTAAACCACAAATTTGTCAAATGAAATCTCCCGGCTTTCCGCTGTTTTCTCCAGACCAAGTCCCATATTTCGGAAATAGCGGCGGGTTCTCTCCAGCGGATCAAATCTCGACATGCGTTCCTGGAAAAAGATATCCTCCCTGCCCTCCAGAATCATATCCCCGTTGTACTTCTTAATCAGCCGTACAATTTCTTCCCCTCGCTCTTGTGGGATCGCTTTGTGAAAGAGCACCTCGTCTTTATACTGAATATAAGTCCCGCACCCACACAGAAAACCCGAAAACGGCATACTTCGGATATTTCCTGGCAGCTGCGACCAGGTTCTTCCCGTATTGACAAATGTCAGATTTCCCTTTTCTCCTGCTTTTCTGATTGCATCTGCTGCACTTTTTGGTACCTTTCTCGTAACTTCGCTTAACAGAGTTCCATCTACATCAAAAAACAATGCCTTCATGGCATCTGATCCTCCCGGTATATTCATTTTTCTTAAATACTTTAGCAGGAATGAATCCTCTGTACAAGAGTCAATAAGCTCAAAAGGGTACACCGGACTTTTTTCCCGTTTATATGGTAACAAAAAAGGTACCGTTCATACGGTACCTTCAGCGTCGAAGCGACGGGATTCGAACCCACGACCTCTGCGTCCCGAACGCAGCGCTCTACCAAACTGAGCCACGCTTCGATTTCATTGACTTTCATTTCGTTCGTTAACATTGGTTATTATACGGGATAAGCCACCAAATGTCAATATCTTTTTTTATTTTTTTATATATATTTTTCACCCTAAGGTTACTGTTCAGACGGTAACGGACGCTGTGCAGAAAATAGATCTCGACGCAGACTCGCTCCCGCTTCTTCAAAATGCAGCGGTCCTAAATTCGGTGGGCTTTATCAAGCCCACCGAATTTAGGACCGGCGTTTTTCAAGGGTCTGCTTACGAGATGCTATTTTGCACAGCTGTTCTTTTAGTTTACCTGATATACATCTGCGTACTGCACACCAAAGCTCAGAGCTTCGGAATGGCTTCCGCAGAATACATCGATATGTCCGTAAGCGGTTCCACGGTCCTCCACTGTGTACACGTGACCGTTGATCATCAGTTTTGTTCCAAACGGCACCCCGCCCATGGCAATCGTTCTGCCCGGTGTCGGTGTAGTACCGCTGGCCGTTGTGCCGCCGGACCACTGGCCGCAGCAAGTGGAGCAGGCACAATAACCTGTCAGCTTAAATCTTCCCAGATAAGTTCCGTTGGTGGAATCCCCACCTGTCGAACTGCTCTCTTCTTTCTTTGTATCCGAGGAGGTATTTCCTTTATTGGAAGACCCAGAAGAACCTGTGCTGCCTGACGGATTTTTCGAGCTGTTCTTTGCCGCTTCCGCCTCTGCGCGTTTTCTGGCTTCCTCCGCAGCTTTCGCTGCTGCCTCTTCTTCTGCTTTTTTCTGCGCTGCGATCTCCTCTTCCTTGGCCTGGCGAATCAGATTGTTGATCTCTTCTTCCTGGCTGTTGATTTTGGCGATCAGACTGCTCTCACTGGATTTTGCCTCATCCAGCTCCTGACTGTAAGAGCGCAGTTCCTGATATGCAGCTGCATAGAGTTCCTGAATCGCTTCCTGCTGATCATTGCTCTCCTGCTGGAGCTGCACGATCGCTCTCTGCTCTTCAAGTACCTGATTTTCTTTTTCCTTAACACATTCAACAGTGGCCTGATACTCATCCATCAGATCCCTGTCATAATTTGAAATTTGCTGTATGTACTCCGCCCGGCTGATCAGGTCGGACAGGTTTTTGGAGGAGAGGAGCATTTCCATATAGCCGTTTCCTGCGGAACTCTCGTAAATATACTGAATACGGAGCTTCATGGCTTCATACTGTTCTTCCTCTGTCTCTTTTGCCTGCTCCAGATCTTCCTGTATCTGTACAAGCTCTTCCTGCTTTTCATCATATTGCTGCTGAAGTTCTTCCAGTCTGTTCTTCAGATCTGTAAGCTGCCGGTTCAGTTCCTGGAGATATTCCTCTGATTTTCCCTTTTTGGAATTTAACTCATCAATCCTGCTCTGTATGCTGTCAAGCTGAGACTGTGCGGCAGACTGTTCTGCCTGTGCATTTGAAATTTTCTCCTTTGTAGTGGCACCATAACACGGAAGCACCGAAGCGATCGTAAGTACCGCCGCCAAAACCAGGCTGAATAATTTCCTGTTTTTCATGTCGTACACCTCATACTGAATTTACAAGATACATGTGTTTCCTTCCGTTCTCCGCCCGGAGATTCCGGAACTTCATGAGCTTTTCATGACTCATCCATGCCATTATATCACAGTGTCCAAGAAAATGAAAGCCTTTTTTAATTTTTCTTAACAAACCTGTAATATTTTGTCGTAAAAACGTATCAAAGCGCCCCTCTTACTGTCCCCTGCGCCATCCGGCAGGATATTTATTTTTCAGCACTCCCTGCACCAGTTTTCCCCATCCAAGCGCAAACCCTTCCGTGCATACCAGTTTCCAGCCCTTATCACTTTTGGTCTCGCCATCAAAGACAGGGATTGTCTCCCCTCTCAAAAACTGATCCGTACGCGCATCCTGTGCCGAAAGATTCAGGCAATCCGCAAAGGATTCCGCGCTAAGCGCCATAGCAAACGGCTGGGACGGTTCAAACCGGTCTTTCTTCAGTTCGCCCAGCAGCAGACCATTTCTCAGAAAATGCAGCCCTTTCACACTCTCTGGCAGCTCCTGTACCAGATAAACCCTGCCGCCCCGCAGTTCCAGTTGGCCTTCCGGAAGTTTGCAGGATACCATCGACAGAAACTCATCCAGTACCTTCTGCTCCTGCCGCCCGATTCCCGAACCCCCTAAGTGCTCTGCTTTTTTTCCACCCCTGGGTGTTTTCTTATTCTTTCCTGGTTGTTCGGTGTGTTCTTTCCTTGGAATCGCCGCTCCGTCTTTTCGCAGCAGTGCCAGGAAATGTCCCTCTCCGTTCATCCTGTGCGGCCAGATCCGCACACATTTTGAAAGTTCCGGGTTTCCATCCCCCCATTTCGGATTGCCGCAGGAAAACCCTTCGTATCCTTCCATTTCCATCAGATGCATCCTGGGAAACTCCCCAAGCAGCCAGGAGATGGTTCCCTCATCTTCCTCCGGTGCAAAGGTGCAGGTTGAATACATCATCCATCCGCCCGGACGGAGCATCCGTACCGCATTTGCAACGATATCTCTCTGCAGATTTGCAAAATAAGCCGGGCGGTCCGGTGTCCAGGTTCCGATCACCGCCTCATCCTTTCGAAACATCCCTTCTCCGGAGCAGGGGGCATCTACCAGCACTTTATCAAAAAATTCCCCAAACGCCTCCGCAAGTCTTGCAGGCATCTCGTTTGTCACAAAAATATTTCCCGCTCCAAACAATTCCAGATTGTGCAGCAGCGCTTTTGCCCTGGAATTACTGATATCATTTGCCACCAGCAGTCCCTTTCCGCCAAGGCGGGCTGCCAGCTCTGTCGCTTTACCCCCGGGTGCCGCACACAGATCCAGCACACGCTCCCCCGCTTCTATCGGCAGTCTGGAAGCCGGCGTCATCGCACTTGGCTCCTGAAGGTAAAATACACCTGCCGCATACAGAGGGGACTGTGCCATGCGGATTCCTTCCGGAACAAAAAATCCATTCTCCACCCAGGGAATTCTTTCTATTCCAGGGCCTGCAATTTTTTCAATTTCTTCGGGGCTGCATTTCATCCGGTTCACCCGCAATCCAGCCACTCTTGGCTCCTCATAACTGGCCAAAAATTTTTCAAACTCTTCTCCAAGCATTTCTTTCATCCTGTCCAGAAAATTCACTGGCAATTGAACCATGACACATCACCTCGCTCTCAAACTTCCCCTATTATATCCAACTTTTATACCCAGTGCAATATTCTTTCCGATTTATAGTTCATTGGATACGGATACTCAGCTTCTAATAGCTACTTTCTTGTCAAAAAACTCTTACAGCTTTCTCATTTGTCAACGATTTCTTTGACTATTGTTTCAGCTAAAACAATATCCTTTTTCGATGGAGTAAATATTTCATGTACAATCTGAATCCGTCTCGGATTTATAATTCATTCATTTACCGTCAAATCCCGTCAAATGGATAATTTGCCGTAAAAAAAGGCAGCCCACACCGATGCGCAGGCTGTCCCTGTTTTCATAACTGTTTTCCGTATTCTATTTTCATTTTTCGTATCGCTTCGAGACGGTCAACTGCAGCAGTTCCCATCTGCGCTGACAGCGCCAGTACCAATGCGTCCACCACTGCAATGGGAGCGCTCATGGAATGATATTCACTTTCTTCTCCGCGGTAGACGAACAAATTGATATCTGCCCGATGTTTTTCATCGTGGTAAACCCTGCTGGTAAATAAAATTGTCTTAAATCCGGCACGTTTCTGGTAATTCAGGATCACGCGCCCCTCCGCAGACACTTTGGAAAATCCAAACAGGATTACCAGGTCATCTGCGCACATGGAAGATAGGCTTTCCAGCAGCTCTGACCCGCCTGAGGGAATGCGTCGAACATCGATGCCAATTCGCCCAAGCCGAAATTCCAGAAGCTGCGCAGGAGCCCGGGAAGCATTCTTTGCATAGAGAAACACTCTGTGTGCCCCCCGAATTGCTTTCACTGCCCTGGAAAATTCGTCCTGATCCAGCAGCTCCAGCGTCTTTTGCAGGTTATATTGCTGCTGCTCCATCCAGTCGTTGAGAAAGTCTTCCCTCCTCATCTGCAACGTGTTTGTCAGTTTTTGGGCGGGTCCTTTCTGTACAGTTTGTTCTATAACAACCCGTTTCAGATGTTTGAAATCACAGCAGCCCACATGGCGGGCAAACCGGGAGATTGTTGCTTCCGATACATCGAGCGCGGCAGAGAGTTGACCAATGGTCATATAGAGGAACTCGTCCCTGTGACCTGTAATATACTCAACAATCTCCTGTTCTGTCGCAGTTAATTTATCCGGCATCTGAGGAAATGAAACGAACATGATAAGACTCCTTTCCGTCAAAGATGACAGCACAAAGTAAGTGCGGCTGTTTCCTGCAGCTATCTCACACCGATTGCTCTGTCAGCGTCTTTGCTTTCAGTACAGCAGGGGACTCCCCACTTTGACGCAGCAGTACGGAAACATAATCTCCGCCCAGCGCATGGATTTCCTTCAGTGAGCGCTTTAAGAGCCCTGCGGTTTTCACTTTGAATGCTGCATCCGGATGGACACAAATAGTATATCGCCCGGCGTTCAGCTCTTTTTGCATCTCCGCAAAGGTTTGAAACTCCCCTTCAAAACAGGTACGGATACAGCCATACTGGACAGCCTGATGAGTGTCGCTGCCAGCTGCCACAGGCTTATGAATCCTTTCACCGAGGGCATAAGTCAGTTCTTCTGTCCGCTGCCGGTCACATGCAATATCCTTTCCATTCAAATCAAGAAAGTCAAAATGTTCCAGTACTTCCTCCGGCAGCTCCGGGATATGTCCTTCCTCCCGGAACGGATGTCCAGCTCCTACCAGAACAGGATACTCCGCTAACAGATGCATAAGTTTCAAAGCCGGAAGAAAAGTTCCCTTGGCTTTATATGGCTCCAGCCTCCGATTCAGCTCACGGATTGCCTCCATGGGACCGATACTCAATACATGGCCGCCCTCGGCAATATCAGTTTCCATGCCGGGGAATACTTTCAGTCCGTCAAACACATAGGCATCCCCCTGATGGATTCCTCTGTCGGCTATATAGCCGTACAGCAAATCGAATTGCAGTGTATTGAAGTGCTCTGTCAGGCAAATGGCATCCAGACCTGCATCTTTAGCTTCCTTTAGAAGCCAGTCTGTATATTCTGTGGAAAAAGGCAAATATTTCGCCAATTTTCCATGGGTATGAAAATCAACATACATGATTGATACTCCTATCTTCAAATCAAAGTAGAAATCAGAATGGTAATCGCTATCCAAAGAAAAGAAACGGATAAAAAGAGAAGATCGTTATTTGACACCTTCATGGAGGACAGTTTAATCTTCTTTACCTCCTTATTCACAGCGGCATAGCGATAACCTTTGATCTCCAGAACCTCTACCGTAGTCCGGGATCGTTTGGCCGTGTTGAGCATCAGCGGATAAAAGGAATGAATGATGACCTTGATTTGATAGATCAAATACTTTATCTTTCCCTGCAGACTCTCATGCTCTGGCGGATTGCCTCTCAAGCGGTAGGACAGTAATATATTCTGGAATTCCTCCATCAGGATCGGCAGCATTCGATAGGCATAGGAGATGGAAAAGGACAGCCGCTCCGGGCAGCCATACCACATCAGACCATTGGCAAGTTTATCCGGGTCCATACCTGAGAACACGGTTACTGAGGCCAGGGAAACAGTGGCAACCTTGAGCGTCAGCATAAACAGCGGCGCAATAGCAGAAGCATCGCCGCCGAAAAGCAGTGTGACCACAAGCAAATAACCAGTCTGCGAAAACACACCCAGACCAAAAAGGAACAATACCAGCCCTGCTACCTGTGCCAATATTGTAGTAATGACTACCAATAGAAAGCACCCAACCAAAAAGGGCAGGTCATTTACAAACCAGGGAACCAGACCAAAAAACAGATACCATAGCAACAGTATTCTGGGATCCATCCCAGCGATTACCGTGTCGTTGTTTCCATACGCGTTCTTTAATACCTGATTACGCAAAAAATCAATAGACAGCTTATCTAGAATGTTTTCAGACAGCTTATCAACTGTTTTCATCGACAGGAATCCTCCCTTCAAATCGGTTTAGAAAATCGTCAATTGTGTAGCAGAATGCTTCCGGGCAAATTGCCTGGCCCAAAGAAAAAATCTCTGGCGGACGGATGCCAACTTTCTCTACAATGTCCCGATTTCCAAAAATTTCATCTCTCTTTCCATCCGCTGCCACCTGCCCATTCCAGAGGACAATGATCCGTTCCGCCCACTCACAGACAAGCTGCATATCATGGGTAGCAATCACAACAGTTTCTGTGACAGTTTTCATATCCTCCAAAGTACGCATGATTTCCTTGCGTGTGGCGATATCCAGGTTTGCAGTCGGTTCGTCCAAAAGCAGGATTCCAGGATTCAGCGCAATGCCGATGGCAAGACTTGCCCGGCGCATTTGACCGCCGGATAGCAGCCGCCCATCCCGTTCTCTTAACTTGGTCAACCGGAACCTCTCCAAAAGCTCCTCTGTCCTCTTTTCACTGTCTGGTACACGGCGTACCTCCATAGCATATGCGATATCGCCTCCGATGGTATCCTTGATGAACATATCCTCCGGATTCTGATATACCATGGAAATCTGCCGCGACAATGCTTCCGGCTTGAGATCACGGATACTCTCTCCGTTCAGGAACACATCGCCGGAGCCGGGCTTTAACAATCCCACCAGCAGCTTCATCAGCGTGGATTTTCCCGCGCCGTTAGATCCAATCAGCGCCACCTTGTCTCCTCTGTGAATTTCCAAATTCAATCCCGAAAATACCACATGGGGATCTCCCTTGACACTCCGATAAGAGACAGACACATTTCGAAAAGCTGCAGCCATCTCTTTTCCTGTGTGTGTCGACACATGCTTTGCCAAATCAGGAAAAGATCTCGCGGCAAAGATATTTTTTCCTTCCTCCACTGTTGTAGGAAGTGCAATGTCTCCGGATAAAGTCCCGCTCTTTTGCATCCGATGAGCCGCAATCGTCACCTGCGGTGGGAAAATATTGCAGCTTTGCAGTTCCTCGACTCGCCGCAGTGCCTCAACTGTAGGCAGCATCCACTGCACTTCTCCATCCTTCATCAGCATGACATGTTTGCAGAAATCCGCAATATATTCCGTGTGATGCTCGATAACAATGATGGTCTTACCATATTTCTCGTTCAATTCACGCAGCACTGCGTAGATCCGATCTGCATGCATAGGGTCAAGCTGCGCAATCGGCTCGTCCAGAATCAAAACCTCTGGCTGCAGAGACACTGCCCCAGCCAACGCCAACAAATGAGTTTGTCCTCCGGAAAGCTGCCAGATAAAGTCATCCTGTTTTCCGTCCAGACCGCATTGCTCCAACGCCTGCAGCCCACGTTCCCGGTAATCCGGCATAGCATAGTTCAAGCAGGCATAGGAGGCATCATCCAAAACGGTGGGGCGAATGATTTGATTTTCAAAGTCCTGATATACATATCCAACCTTCCGGGCCAATGTTCCCACATCCGTCTCCTGGGTATTCAGACCGCAGGCAAAGACATTTCCCTGAAAGTCACCGTTGATAAACTGTGGAATTAACCCATTAAGCGTTTTGCAAAAAGTGGACTTTCCGCAACCGTTGTTGCCAACGATTGCAAGAAAGTCCCCTTTTTCGATCTTTACAGTGATATCCTTCAGTGTAGGTTGCTGAGCACCCGGATAACAATAGGTCAGATGATCGATTTCTATCACATTCATCTTGCTTACACACCTTTTTCTGCGGGGCTTTTTTCAGAGCGCATTCTCATAATCAGCACAACAGCAACCGCGAGGACGGCAGCGACTACGATACCGGCAGCAATCGATGCGGAGCTTTCCGCCCAGTCTGCTTCCCAATCGATGATACTCAATCCGCTTTCCGCCATAAATTCTGCACAGATCGCCACAGCGAATGCTACCGCACAGCCAAGTACTGTTTTCCATCCAATGGAACCTAAGGCTATATTTTCTGTTCTCGGCTGCATACCCAATAGAGGTTCAATCTTTCCGTAGAGTTTTGGCAGCAGATACAGAGTAGGCAGCAAGCAAAACAGGATACCGGAGAACAACAGATCATTCAGGAAAGCAAAACCTTCTGTAGCAAAGACGCTTTGTGGTAAACCAGCTACGGCTTCAAAGTCCTCAATAGCAAACTGTACCTTAAGAATGTCCACAATGGTTCCCAAGAGAAGCTGAATAGCGGTTCCGCCAAAGGCTGCAATACCAACCATCTTTTTGTTCCTTGGATTCGAAACGAGACGGCCTGCAATGTAGACACCAATGGTTACCGTGATGAATTTTTCCAGTTCTCCAAGACCTCCAAACTGCCCCAGCATAATTTCGCTGAATACCAATTCACCGGTAGCAGCACCCAGAGCGGCAGACATGGGGTCAAACAACATGGACAGAGTAAGCGGGATGAACAGAAAATACTCTACTGAGAATTCCACGATCCCTACCTGGAATTTCGGGATTAGTTCGGTAAACAGGGTTGCAAGCCCGTACAAAGCCATTGTCAGAACGAAGATCATCAGCTTTTGAGATTGGTTCGCTGACTGCTTTTGGTTTGTGGTCATAATAATACCTCCTAGACATGTTTTGACACTTTATTGCATGATTTCTTTGCTGATATCAATAAGTATATCGATAGAAAGTAAAGTCTGCGACCACCACTCGGTAAAATGATTGCAAAATTTTCAAACTGGTCTTTGTTTGAAATTATATTTCCAGTTAGAAGTCAAGCTCACACCCATTTATTGTAATACTTTTCACCTGATCCACATTCAGAACTTCCCCTATGACATCGATTCCAGAATAGCTCTCCAACCAGATACCATTTCGGCATCCTGCCACTGAACTGTCATTGACCGTGAGAACTTCTCCATTCTGATAAGTGATTTTCTCAAGGTCCATCCGGACGGCACTCTTAACGCGGTGCAGTGGATTGACAAATCCTTCCAGTCGGACTCCAAGCGGAGAGACTTCCATGTGAGTGATGTAACACCGAACCTGGTCCAGTTCCACACAACGAAACAGATAGGTTTTTCGTACATTGGAACAATAGGCATATTTCCAGTTCAGAGACCAGCTGCCTTTGTACAGCAGTTCCGGCTCCCCATCTGCCGAACCGGACGATGCATCCGTTTCACCATCTTCTGCGACACCCCGATCATGGTAGAGATATAAATCCTCGAAATGAAGATTAAGATAGCTTTTGTTAATTTGCGGACAGTCTGCCACATACAACATGAAAATCAGCTTTCCGTTTTCCGCTCCGCAGGTAAAAACACTGCCGTAGTTTGTCACACTCGGATCTTTTTGCGGATCTTTCCGATAAACACCAAGATCCATAGTTCCCGGGAGGATATAATCCCGTTCCGAATCAAAATCTTCCGGCAGTTCATAATCGGTATCAAACCGGATGTAAGCGGCATTCTGATCACCTATGGAGGAAGCAGCCGTGATTGTCAGCGGGAGCCGGATTCCTTTTGGATCACTGCCGTAATCCGTTCCGCTGCACTGATCCGATACCCCGATCTCAACACTTCCATCCGACCACTGTATCGTATCCGAATCTTCCAGACCCATGAACTCCATAATTGCAAGATCCCAGTCATTTTTTTCTGCCGCACTTGCGATCATTGTCATCGCGGCTGCAAGAACCGCCACCAGAAGGAAGGTAAAAAGACGCCTGGGATTTCTTTTTCGGACCATCGAAGCTTCTCGTTTTCGCGGCTCCTCCTGCACCCCGGATTCTTCTTCCTTCGGACACTGTCGGATTCCTGACAGAATCATCCCTTCGATTCTCTTTTGCTGATCTTCCAATAGACATTCATCTATTGAAAGAATTTCATTCGGATACAATTCTTCCAACATCTCATCGATTTTGATCTTCACAAGAAATCCCTCCTTTCAACAGTTCCGCGCGCAGTTTATCCTTTCCGCGATACAGAATATTCTCAATCTTTTTGGACGGTAATTGCAAGATCTCTGCGATTTCCCTGATTGGAAATCCGTAAAAAAACCGGTACAGAAAAACGCTGCGATCCGGCTCTCTCATCTTTTTGAGACACTCATGAACAATCTCTTGGTTTTTCTTTTGTTCATATTCCAGTTCCACATTCTGGTCTGAGGGAAGATCCAGTGCCACCTCATCCAGGGAAAAAAAATCCTGCCGCCTTTGTTTTCTGCGCTTGTCACGCGCTGCATTTCTGGCAATGGCATACAAATAGCTCCTGATCGAATGTCTTTCGTCCAGGACAAACCTGTCCCTGTTTTTCCAGAAATGAATATACGTATCCGCCACCGCCTCCTCAACGTCATGTTCCGAACAGTCGTACAAAAAATTCCGGCAGATGGTCAGAATTGCACCGCCGTACAGATTCATCAGCATATGGATTCCTTTTTCCGGATTTTGTTCCAGCAGGAAAAGAAGTTCCCGATCACCCATATAAAATTCTCCTCATGGTATTTTTTCTTTGCAGATCGCCAATTTTATTGAACAAATTACTCTTTTCACCCTACTATACGCAGGGAACATTCAAAATCACTCAAAAAAAATTCACAGAACTTTTTCTTCGCATGCATACCAAGTCGCCGCCACCCGTAAAACGGGTGGCTCGAGGCGCGGGCTGTAAGCCCTTGCTACCAGACCGCGTCTCAAGGCGCCCTGACTTTCTCTCCGTTCAAGTCACTATTGCACTTGACGCGTTGCTTATGCCCCTGAAGGGG
>JALEOU010000088.1 GCA_022766945.1 Fusicatenibacter sp.
GCACAACTCCTTTACTGGTGGATATGGTGGATTGTTACTGGACATCTCAATTTTACCACAAATCAGTGAGGAGTTATTTTATTTTGTAACAAAAAACATCCCGTATTTATGCGGGTT
This sequence comes from Fusicatenibacter sp., assembly GCA_022766945.1. Taxonomy (GTDB): domain Bacteria; phylum Bacillota; class Clostridia; order Lachnospirales; family Lachnospiraceae; genus Fusicatenibacter. The sequence goes on from JALEOU010000088.1 coordinate 118, forward strand.
TTGGCGTTTCGCAAACGCCTAATATCTTATAAAAGAAAAGGAGCAGAAGGATGAATTTTGCGGAAGAATCTTTGAAAAAACATTACGAATGGAAGGGAAAACTGGAAATCACAAGCAGAGCTTCTGTCAAAGACAGTGAAGCACTGTCTTTGGCGTATACTCCGGGTGTTGCACAGCCCTGTCTTGAAATTCAAAAAGATATAGAGAAATCCTATGAACTGACCCGTCGCTGGAATATGTGTCTTGTCGTCACAGATGGTACAGCTGTTTTGGGGTTGGGAGATATCGGACCGGAAGCAGGTATGCCCGTAATGGAAGGAAAATGTGTTCTGTTTAAAGAATTCGGAGATGTGGATGCGTTTCCTCTTTGCATCAAAAGTAAAGATGTGGATGAAATTGTAAATACGATTTATCTGATTTCCGGAAGCTTCGGAGGAATCAATCTGGAGGATATATCAGCACCGAGATGCTTTGAAATTGAGAGAAAGCTGAAGGAGAAATGTGATATTCCGGTTTTTCATGATGATCAGCATGGAACTGCGGTAATCACACTTGCCGGGCTGATCAATGCGCTGAAAGTAGTCAAAAAGACCAAAGAACAGGTGAAAATTGTGGTAAATGGTGCTGGTGCAGCGGCTGTTTCCATCTCAAGACTGCTGCTTTCTTATGGATTTTCCAATCTGATTCTGTGCGACAGAACAGGGGCTATCTATAAAGGAAGAGAAAAAGGCATGAATGCTGTGAAAGAAAGTATGGCGGAGGTTACCAATCTTGCAGGGGAGAAGGGAAGTCTGGCGGATGTGGTTCGCGGTGCTGACATTTTCATTGGTGTCAGCGCTCCGGGAGTCTTCACAAAAGAAATGGTGAAAACGATGGCAAAGGATGCTGTCATTTTTGCGTGCGCAAATCCGACACCGGAAATCTATCCGGAAGATGCAAAAGAGAGCGGTGCACGGATCGTTGCGACAGGAAGAAGTGACTATCCCAATCAGGTAAACAATGTGCTGGCCTTTCCCGGAATTTTTCGTGGGGCATTCGATGTTCGAGCAAAAGATATCAATGATGAAATGAAATTTGCTGCGGCAAATGCGATTGCTTCACTGATCTCGGATGAAGAGCTCAGAGAGGACTATATTCTGCCGGCTGCCTTTGATCCGAGAGTAGGAAAAACGGTTGCAAGGGCAGTAGCACAGGCGGCACGTGACAGTGGCGTTGCGAGAATATAGTGCTGCAATCTGCTTCCTGTCCGGCAGATTCGTGCATAAATTTGCACCTATGATGAAAATTTATGATGATTATGAGCGATTTGCATTTGACAAATCATGGTACAACAGGCTATAATAAGAAAAATAATTAATAAAGACAGACAAAGGAGTCCAAAAGGAAGGGATTTCTTTGTCTGTTTTTATACCTATGTATGCAGAGCTGGCTTCCGGACGTCTGCATAACGTTTGCGGCCGGGCAGGAATTCTGCTGAATCAGGATCCAGCGGCTATGATTAAGGAGGAGAACTATGAAAAGAAGAGCAGTGAGTTTATTCCTGGCGATGACGATGGCATTTGGCCTTGTCGCATGCGGCAGTTCCAGCACAGAGAGCGGAAGCAGCGCCGATGCCAGCAGCCAGGTGGAGGAAACATCGGGAAGCAGTTCCGCAGACGCGTCATCGGAAAGCTCTGTGGTGGACACGAGCCAGATGAGCTATGATGAACTGTCAGATTACATTTATGATCAGGCTTTGGGTGAGTTCTATTCCACTTATGAGGGTGCCAAAGATGCGGAAACCGTATCCAAACGATATGCATTGATGGCAATTGCAGAGGCGAAGCTTCTTGAGTCCGGTGTGCTGATGCCTACCAATACAGCGGGCGGAGCTTATTCCATGTCACGTGTGGCACCGTATTCAGTGGATTATACCTTGTGGGGCACCGACTACGAGAGATACCATCAGGCTCTGGTGTGCACCGAGTTCATTACAAATGATGATCGGATCGAGATGAAGGCAAAATGGAATGAACTTCGCGGAACAGGCACCTACGAGGACTGGGCAAGATCTTATCTGACAGAAAAAGGATATACTTTAAAGTCCGAATATCTGCTGGGATACAGCAGCAACCCGACTACATGGGACGTCTTCAACAGCTACCTTGCATCTGACAGCAGCGCGATTGTCAATACCTATGATGGCCTGTATGAATATGACTGTGAGGGATATATTCAGCCGGCACTTGCTACCAGCTATGAAGTATCTGAGGATGGATGCACTTATACCTTCCACCTGCGTGAGGGTGTGAAATGGGTAGACTTCCAGGGAAGAGAGCTTGCGGAAGTGGTTGCAGATGATTTCGTTGCAGGCATGCAGCATCTTCTGGATGCACAGGGCGGAATGGAATATCTGGCCGGTGCAGGCGGATGCGGAATCGTGAATGCAGATGCTTATATCAATGGAGAGATTACTGATATCGCAGAAGTCGGTGTGAAAGCGCTGGATGATTACACTCTGGAATATACACTGGAAGCACCCTGCACCTTCTTTGATACCATGCTTGGCTACAGCGTATTTGCACCTCTGTGTCGCAGCTATTATGAGTCCAAAGGCGGTAAGTTTGGTCAGGAATACGATCCCTCCGCTGCAGATTACACCTATGGCAAGGATCCTTCTTCCATCGCATACTGCGGACCATATCTGGTAACAAGCGCGACAGATAACAACTCCATCGTTTTCGAGGCAAATGAAAGCTATTGGAATGCAGAGAACATCAACATCAAAAAGCTGGTATGGCTGTTTGATGACGGATCCGATGTGGCAAAAACATACCGCGATGCAGTTGCCGGAACAGTGGACGGCATCCGACTGAATACATCAACTCTGGAAACGGCAAAGGCAGAGGGATTATTTGATACCTATGCTTATACCTCCAGTACCGATGCGACATCTTATGTAGCTTATGTCAATCTGAATCGTGCTGCATTTGCGAACTCCAATGATGAGACGCAGGCGGTTTCCACACAGACAGAAGAGGATAAGGCAAGAACAAACGCAGCGATCAGCAATGTTCATTTCCGCAGAGCATTAACCTTCTCTGTTGACAGAGCCGCATATAATGCACAGGGTGTTGGTGAAGAACTGAAGTACAATTCTCTTAGAAACTCCTATACACCTGCAAACTTTGTAGCTCTGGAAGAGGAGACGACAGTCAGCATCAATGGAACGGATGTCACCTTCCCGGAGGGAACCTATTATGGCGAGATCATGCAGGCTCAGCTGGATGCGGATGAGATCCCGATCCTGGTATGGAATCCGGAAGCAGATGACGGAAATGGTTCCGGCGACGGTTACGATGGATGGTACAGCCCGGAAAATGCGGCAGCAGAACTGGAAACAGCCATTGCAGAACTTGCAGAAGATGGTGTGGTAATTGATGAGGAGAATCCAATCTATCTGGATCTGCCCTATGACAGCAGCAGTGAGCCTTATTCCAACAGAGCAAATGCGTACAAACAGTCCGTGGAAGCTTCCCTTGGCGGTAAGGTGAAGATCAACCTGGTTGCCTGTGTAGATCTTGCAGGATGGTATTACTGCGGATATTATACCAGCTATGGTTATGAAGCAAACTACGATATCTACGATCTGACCGGATGGATTCCGGATTATGGTGATCCGTGTTCTTATCTGGATACCATGCTTCCGGACTACGCCGGATATCAGACAAAATGCCTTGGTATCTATTAATCCCGGCAACACTGGCTGTGTGATACCAAAAAACACAGAAGCATGAAAAGTAAGAAAGAGCCTGTGCAGCTAAAACCGCACAGGCTCTTTCTTACTGTAATGAGTGGGAAAAACGCCGGCATTAAAAATTGCAATAAACAGCATATAACAGTTGACAACAGTACAATACTGTTATATACTGTTTGTGATGATGGAGGTCATAAATATGCATATTATACTGAATAACACATCCATGGTTCCGATTTATGAACAACTGGTGGAACAGATCAAGAATCACATTATCAACGGAGAACTGAAGGAAAACGAAGCGCTGCCATCCGTGAGAACACTCTCCGGAATCCTGAAGATTAGTGCACTTACTGTGAAAAAGGCGTATGACAGGCTGGAGGAAGAAGGATTTGTTGTTACGGTTCATGGTAAGGGAACTTACGTTGCGCCGACGAACCGTGCGCTTGCCTTTGAAGCGAGAAGAAAATCTGTTGAGGAGGATTTTGCCAGGGCGATGGAAAAAGCCAGGGCAGTTGGCATGAGTCCGGAGGAGATCCGGGAGATGGTTGAAATTTTGCTGGAGGAGTAGCTATGGTATCTGCATTGAATGTTACAAAAACATATGGTGATTTCACTCTGAATGTCACAATGGACATTCCCGAGGGACGGATTACCGGACTGGTTGGAAAAAATGGTGCCGGAAAAAGCACGATGATTAAGGTGATCCTGGGGCTGATCAGCCCGGACGGCGGAAAAGTGACGGTATTCGGAAAGAACGCACAGGAACTGACGCCCCAGGATAAAAAAGAGATTGGTGTTGCGCTTTCCGATTCCGGATTCAGTAATTATCTGACAGTCTCGGATATTGCGAAGATTCTGGACAAAATGTACGATAAGTTTGACAGGAGAAGTTTTCTTGAGACATGCAGGAAATATGGGCTTCCGGAACGCAAACTGATTCAGAAGTTTTCGACCGGAATGAAAGCGAAGCTGCGTGTGCTGGTTGCATTGAGCCATGATGCAAAGCTTCTGATCATGGATGAGCCGACCGCAGGAATGGATGTAGAGGCGAGAAATGAAATACTGGATATCTTACGTGACTATCTGAGGCAAAAGGAAGACAGTTCGGTTGTGATCACTTCGCATATCGCAACGGATCTGGAAGGACTGTGTGATGATATTTATCTGATCCATGAAGGAAAGATATTGCTCCACGAAGACACGGACGTGATTCTTTCGGATTATGCCATCCTGAAAGTGGGAGAAGAGGCATTTCAGAAGATCGATCGGAATTATATCCTAAAATACCATACGGAGCCGTTTGGTTATCGCTGTCTGACGAATCAGAAACAGTATTATCTGGAAAATTATCCGGGAATGGTGATCGAGCATTGTGGAATTGATGACCTGATCCTTATGATGACGGGAGGGAAATAAAATGAGTGGTTTATTACAAAAAGATCTTTGTCTGCTGCTTCAGAGAAGTCAGATACTGATTGTCTTGGTGGGTGTTGGGGTTTTGATGGGCTTTTCTACAGAAGGTTCCTTTGTGATCGGATATATGACTATGCTGTGCGCGATCCTGACTATCGGCACCATTTCCTATGATGAGTTTGATAATGGGTACCCGTTTCTGTTCACGCTTCCGATTACGAAAAAAAGCTATGTATTAAGCAAATATCTCTTCTGTCTGATAGGAAGCCTGGCAGGATGGGGCGTTTCTGCTGTCATTTATGTCATATGCAGCGTGATCAGGGGAAACGGAGTCGCTTTTGAGGATGTGTTGGATACCCTTGCATTTCTTCCGGTATTTGGTCTGATCATAGCGGTCATGCTTCCGATACAGCTGAAATTCGGGGCAGAAAAAAGCCGTGTGGTTCTCGCCGTTGCTGCCGGAGGTATCTTTGCACTTGGTTATCTGGGAAGGAGATTTTTGCCGAAAGATCTGCGCATTCCTGCTTTTATCCTGAATGCAGGTGATGCTGTGATTCTTGTGATGCTTCTTGCGGTGAGCGTGGCGGCGCTCTTGATTTCCTGTCAGGCCAGCGTGCATATTATGAATAAGAAAGAATATTAACGCGGCATCGGGACAACAGCCAGAGAGAAAAGGAAAACACGATAAGGCAAAAAATCAGGTTAGTTGAGGGAGCATTTCTTTCGTCAGATTGAAAAATTTGACAGCGGCGGGGGACATCATGGCTCTGGATTTTACCGCGATGCCAAGGGTCCTCTGATAAAATGGTTCCAGGGGGTAAGCCAGGATCTGATTTTCAAAATTGCGGATGACGAGTTTGGGCAGAATACTGATGCCCAGTTTGTTGGCAGTCATGGAAATGATGGCATGGTCATCCTTGGAGGAGAACAGAATGTTTGGGGCAACTTTGGAAGTATCCAGCGCATAATGGACATCATAATCGGTGCCTGTGGCGGAGATAATAAAGTTCTGCCCCTGGAAGTCTGTGATATTGAAACAGCCGGATTCCGGAACAGGATAATCTTTTGGCAGAATGGCCATGAGCGGATCATCACACAGAGGGATAAATTCCAGCTGATTCAGCTGCCGCCCGCTGACAAAACCAAAATCCGCCAGATCGTCCTCCACCCATTTTACAATATCATCGGTTCCGCCTTCCATTAACCGGATATTGATATTGGGATAGATTTGCTGAAACTGATGAATAATTTTGGGGAGCCAGTGAATCGAAATGCTGGCAAAGGTAGCGATCGTCAGCTCACCGGTTTCCAGACCATTGATTTCATTGATGATTTGTTCCAGATTCTCGTGCAGGGCCAGAAGGGAACGCACGGTAGGAAGAAGCAGCTGGGCGTTGGCAGTAAGCTTTACCCCTTGTTTGGTCCGAAGAAACAGAGGAAATCCCACCTCTTCCTCAAGAGACTTCAGAATATGGCTGACCCCTGACTGGGTATAGCCGAGACGTTCGCCGCTTTTAGTAAAATTACCAGTCTCCGCGACATCGGCGAAAAGTGAGCATTTTTTGATGTCCATGGAATTCTCCCTTCTGTCCTGTGTAAAAAAAGACGTCAAGGCAAACGCCCTAACGTCTTTGCTTCGGAATGTTAACTATAGTATATCCCGCCGCGGATTTGATGTCAATCAAAAACGCTGGGAACTGTAAAAAGATGAAGGTTTCTCATGCTATGGGGAGAAATCTTCATTTTACAAATGATGGAATTATGCATATAATCAAAACAAATGAACGCGAGAGCAAAGGAGTGAGAACGTGAAACAATTTTTTCGTTTCCCTTTGAAGCAGCATATAGGAGCGTCAGCTGTCCCGGCAATTGTCAAAGATGACAGGATTGCCAGAGGGCAGCTGATTGCTTTTAAGGGAAAAAATCAGCTGGGAGCAAATCTGTATTCCAGCGTATCCGGGGTTGTGACAGAAGTGACAGACAGTGAAATCGTGATTCTGGCAGATGAAGTTCAGGCCAAGGAGTACGTTCATCTGAAACTGGAGGAACCGCTTGCACTGATCGAGGAGGCCGGAATTGTCGGGCTTGGCGGAGCAGGATTTCCAACGTACGCAAAGCTGGCCTCACCGCTGCCGCCGGATGGTGTGGTCATCGTAAACGCTGCAGAGTGTGAGCCGATCCTGGAACACAATATTGCGGCAATCGAAAAAAATCCCGGACAGGTGATCCGGGGACTGCAGATTGCCATGGATGTGGTGAAGGCAGCAAGAGGCATCATTGCCATCAAGGAGATTCATGAAGAAGCGATCCAGAGACTGCGGGAGAGTCTGAAGGATGAGCGGATTACCATCCATCTGCTGCCAAATATGTACCCGATGGGAGAGGAGAGAGCCATTGTCCGGGAAACCTGCGGTGTGCTGCTTGGTGTGGAAAGTCTTCCGTCCGAGGCACATGCGGTGGTGATCAATGCGGAAACAGCCTGCAGAATCCAGGAGGCTGTGGATCTGAAAAAACCTCTGATTGACAAGAACATGACGGTTGCCGGAAAGATCAGGGGAAATCAAAACCTGGTGCAGGTGTTTGAGGATGTACCAATCGGAATTCCGGTGGGAGCGATGTTTGAGAGAGCGGGTTCTCTGGCAGAGAATTATGGTGAGCTGATCATGGGCGGACCGTTTACCGGAAAGAGAACGACCCTGGAAAGTCCGGTGATTAAGACGACCGGCGGACTGATCGCAGCGGAGTGTTTTCCGAAAGGGCCGGATAAGATCGGACTTCTGGTATGTGCCTGCGGGGCCGGGAAAGAGCGCCTGACAGAAATTGCAGAAAGTATGGGATCCCAGGTGGTGCAGGTTGAGTACTGTAAACAGGCGCGTCAGGTGAAGAGCAGTCTGAAATGTGAAAATCCCGGCAAATGTCCTGGTCAGGTACAGAAAATCATGGCGCTCAAAAAAGCCGGTGCGAAGGCGGTTCTGATCAGCAACTGTACCGACTGTTCCAATACGGTAATGTCCTGTGCACCGAAACTGGGACTTCCGGTGTATCACTGTACCGATGGTGCTCTGCGGGCAGTGAATGAAAAACTGATCCGCAGGATTCATAAATAGGAAACGTGCAGCAACGATTCAGACAAGGAGGAAATACAATGTCAATCACAAACGAAATTTTGCAGCAGCATCTGAAAGATCCGGCAATTTTCTGCTGTCGGAGACAGAAAGGGCTGGTCATCAGTGCAGCAGATCTGGAGGATCCGTCGCTTTTTGATGATATGGTGGAAGCAGGACTTCTGGAACTGAGTGAAGATGGTCTTCGGATTGAGCAGGTACTTGGTTCGACCCTGCTCTGTGATATGGAAGCTTTGACACCGATTACCAGAGAAGTACTGGATAAGGTAAATGAAGTACCGGAAACGGAAGCAAAAGCACCGGAAGAAGAGAAGAAAGAGGAACCTGCATCCACAGCGGCTCCGAGCGTGTCAGCTCCGGTGATAACAACAGGACTGGGAGGAAATGGAATGATACATATCGAAATCGGAAAAGCAGAAAATCTGGTGATGGATATTCCGGTATTTGCAGGTTCCCCTGCAGCGGAAGCACCGGCAAAAGAGGAAAAAGCAGAGGAAGTCAAAGAGAAGAAAGTCATTCGTACACTGGTGAAGAAACATATCCGCATCACAGATGCCGAGATTGGAACAGAAACTTCCATCCGGGACGGAAAGATTACGATCGATGGGAGAATTGTGGAGAAAGCAATTCTGGAAGATCCGCTCTGCAAGAGTATGGAACTGACCGTCATTCATCCAAATGAGCGTCACATCTACACGGAGACGATCATGGATGTCTGCCCTATTGCCACGAAAGTGGAAGGCGAACTGGGCAGCGGTGTCACCAAAGTGGCAGACGGCGTGGTATTTATGCTGACCGGTGTGGATGAAGATGGCGTGCAGGTTCATGAGTTCGGTTCTTCGGAAGGCTATCTGGATGAGAAGATGTATTTCGGACATCCCGGATGTGCAGACGAAAATGACATCATCATTCGCTGCAACGTAGTGATCCAGAGACTGTCCGGTATGACAAGACCCGGCCCGTTTGCAGCACATAAATGCCAGGATTATGTGATCCAGGCGGTGAGAAATGAATTGAAAAAATACGAGGGAGAAATCGTGCGGGAAGAGCTCTGTGAGGATATCAGAAGACCCGGCAACCCGCGCGTCGTTCTGGTGAAAGAGATTATGGGACAGGGAGCGATGCATGACAATGTCATCTGTCCGACCGAGCCCTGTGGTATTCTGGGCGGACAGAAAAACGTGGACTGCGGAAATGTCCCGATCATCCTCACTCCCAACCAGGTGCGTGACGGTTCCATTCATGCGCTGACCTGCATCGGACCTGCAACGAAAGAGATGACCCGTCATTACATTCGTGAGCCTCTGGTAGAGGGACTTTCTGCTGACGAGGAGATGGATCTGGTAGGCGTGATCTTTGTGGGATCTCCTCAGGTAAATGATGAGAAAATGTGGGTGTCTGAGCGTCTCGGCTCTATGCTGGAATCACTGGATATTGACGGCTGCATTATTACGACAGAAGGCTTTGGAAACAACCATATTGACTTTATTCAGCACATCGGACAGGCCGGAAAACGCGGAATCCCGGTGGTAGGTGTTTCGTTCTGCGCATACCAGGGTCAGCTGGTGGTTGGAAATGAATACGCGGATGCAATGGTGGAAGAGAACATGGATATGGGCGGCTTTGAAAACAATGTGGCAGGCTGCTCCTGTGTAACCAGAGAAGTCGCTGCCCGTGCGATCCAGATGCTGAAAAACAAGATGGCAGGTGTGGAGATCAAACCGGCTCCAAAGAAGTGGAACAACGATGTGATCAACGCCAACAATAAACTGCTTGGACTTCCGGAAACCGTTCTGTTGGACAACGGAACCTTACACTGATGAAGACACCGGATTATATCATCAACCCTGTAATGATGGGGGGACTGGTGAAAGAAGTGAAAGGGGATCTGGTAAAGGTACATCTCCACGGAAGACTGGGAGTGATCACGGTTCCGCGAGCGCTGATACAAGAAGAGATGGACCTGGAGCCGGGCCATGAGATGCAGTTTTATTTCAGCTACCTTCAGGTCAACGAGATGTCATACGATTACGATGTGAGCTCCATCTGCTGCGGCAAAATAATGGAACCATGTCTGGTGGGAGGCATCATCACAGAAGTCAATGACACGGCAATCAAAGCAGAGATGATCCGTGGACTTGGCACAGTCGCTGTTCCGCGGCGCTTTGTCTTCACGGACGTGGCTCTTCATACGGGACAGAATGTGGAATTTTATTTTAGTCCGATGCATGTCATTGGAAAAAGGGATATACCGGCAGAGTCTATCTAGAAACAGAGTCAGGCAAAGAAGGCCTGGATGAAGGAGGAATAACATGAAGTTGACAACAGTAGAGGGCATGCAGTCCGAAATTTTCGTACCGGTAACTCCGGTTCCGGTATTTACCGAGTTAAAGAAACCATTAAGCGAATGCAAGGTTGCGTTCATTACCGCAGGCGGTATCCATAAGAAAAGTCAGGTGCCGTTTAATACATCCGGTGATTTCTCCTACCGCACCATTGAGTTTGACACACCGTCATCCGAACTGATGGTAACCCATGGAGGATTTGACAACTCTGATATCAACAAAGATGTAAATGCCATGTTTCCCATTGACCGTCTCCATGAGCTGGTTGCAGAGGGCTTTATTGGTTCCCTGTGCGAGGAAACCTATACCTTCGTGGGCGGCGGCGGAAATGTGGAAAAATTCAGGAATGAGACAGGACCGGAAATTGCGCGCAAGCTGAAAGCACAGGGCGTAGACATCGTTCTGTGTACGGGGGGCTGCGGAACCTGCCATCGTTCCGCCACGATTGTAACCAGATGCTGCGAGGAAGCCGGCATGAGCTGCGTTGTGATTGCAGCACTTCCGCCGATCGCACGCCAGCAGGGAGCACCCAGAATCACAGCACCGCATGTGCCGATCGGATCCAATGCAGGGGAACCGAACAACATTCCGATGCAGACAGCCATCATCAAAGAATCCTTAGAGTGGGTGCGTGACTGCCCCGGCTACAATCAGATCAAAGTACTTCCGTACGAATACAGACATAACGTGTGATCCATTTTGATTCCGAATGGAGGAGAGAATAATGACACAGCCAGTATTGCGAAAATATGCTTATCACATCAAGACAATCGACTCTCATACAATGGGAGAGCCTACCAGAATCATCTATGACGGGTTTCCGCATCTGCCCGGAGGGACGATGATGGAGAAGAAGAACTATCTGGTGGAGCATTATGATTTCCTCCGTTCGGCGATCATGCTGGAGCCAAGAGGGCACCGTGATATGTTCGGTGCAGTCCTGACAGAACCGGTTCACCGGGAAGCAGACTATGGCGTGATCTTTCTGGACAGCGGGGGCTGTCTGAACATGTGCGGCCATGGCAGCATCGGAACGGCTTCCATGCTGGTAGATACCAAAATGGTGTCGGTGACAGAACCTTTCACAGAAGTGGTGCTGGATACGCCCTCCGGAATGATTCGCACCCGGGTGCACGTGGTGGACGGCGAAGCTGTGGAAGTCAGTATCCTGAATGTTCCGTCGTTTCTGTACCGGGAAAATCTTTCCATAGAGACAAAGAAATGGGGAACCATCACCTATGATATTTCCTTTGGGGGATCTTTTTTTGCCCTTGTGGATGCAGAGACCATTCCGCTCTCTCTGGATCTGGAACATGTGGATGAGATTACGGAACTGGGAATGGAGCTGCTTTGTTCCATCAATGAAACCGTGGACATCCATCATCCGTGTCTGGATATCACGACCGTAGATCTGATTGAATTCTATTCCGGAACGGACAATCCGAAAGCGAATATGAAAAACTGCGTAGTCTTTGGTGACGCCCAGGTAGACCGTTCTCCCTGCGGCACAGGTACCAGTGCGAAGCTGGCCGCCCTTTACGCGCGTGGAGAACTGGGAATTGAGGAAGCGTTTGTCTATGAAAGCATCACCGGAACGATGTTCCGCGGTGAAGTTGTAAAGGAAGAGAAAATCGGGGGCAGAAAAGGCATCGTACCGCGGATCACGGGGAGCGCGTATATCATTGGATACAATGAATGGGTCGTCGATCCCCAGGATCCGATGAAGTATGGATTTCTGCTGGATGGGAAAGGCCAGGATCCACAAGCTCCTGCTCACGAAACAATGCATCAACAATGAGCATGTATTCGGAAAGATGATCTGACTTTCTGATTTTTTTCAGGTATTTCTGCGGATTGGTAAAGGAATCTCCAAGAGAAATCCAGAGCGCTTTCATTTTGTAGAGCACGTTGGTGTCCCCGGACATGATTTCCTGATAACCGGAGCAGATCTCATCATGAAACAGTCGGAGCAATTCTTTGGAAGACGGAGTCGTATTTTCGGATCTCAATGATTCTACAAGAAAATGGCGATATACAAAAAAAGTATATCGCCATTTCCTTTATGAGGGGGGAGATAGTGAGTGGTTTATCAACTATCCGAGATTCATTATAAGCAAAAAATGTGATGAAACTATGTACATTTTCTAAAAGAAATCGAAAATTTCTAAATCATTTCTTATTTTAGAGGGCGATATGTTCGTGTTGAAAAGAAAAAAATGCTGTGATATGATGAGCCAGAGGACAAGTAGAAATAAAAATACATGTCTGCAAACACAGACGTTATGATATACGAGAGTGATAAAGGAGCAAAAAAGTATGACAGGTGTTGTATTTGATATGGACGGAGTGATTTTTGATACAGAGCGGCTTTGTCTGCGCTGCTGGAAAACGCTGGCTGAGCAGTTTGGTGTAAACGATGTGGAACCTATGTTCCTGAAATGCGTGGGAACCAATGTAAATAAGACCAGGGAAATCGTCCTGGAAGCGCAGGGAGAAGATTTTCCCTTCGAGGAGTATCGGGTGCGGTCCTCCGAACTGTTTCATAAGATCGAGCAGGAGGAGGGAATCCCTCTGAAGACGGGAGTAAAAGAACTCCTCTCCTGGCTGAAGAGCAAAGAGATTCCGGTCGGGCTCGCCTCCTCGACACGTAAAGCTGCGGTCGAAAAGGAGTTAAAAGACGCAGGCCTGTTTCCGTATTTTGATGTGATTGTAGGCGGTGATATGGCAGCAAAAAGCAAACCGGACCCGGAAATCTATCTGCGTGCCTGCCGGGAAATGAAAATGGAGCCGAAGGAATTGTATGCGGTTGAGGATTCCTATAACGGGATCCGGTCAGCCTATGCTGCCGGCATGCATCCGATCATGGTGCCGGATCTGCTTATGCCGGATGAAGAGATGCGTCAAAAGGCAGAGCATATATTTCAAAATCTTCTGGAAGTAAAAGAATACTTTGCTTCCGGTGCGTGCTGAAAAAAGGAGCAAACCGGAAAGAATCATTGCGAAGAAGGAGGGATCAGTTATGCTGCCGACGAGAGAAGAAGCAGAAAAAATCGCGTCTGTGTCGAGATCTGTTTTTTTGCACAGCGGCCGTTGTCGTCAGAACAATAATCCCGGCGTCCGTTTGAGCCAGGGGAATTTCGCAAAAATGATTGACATGATACGAATTGTATGGTAGAATAGCAGAGCGACATGGAAGAAGGTCTTTTTTTTATGCCTGAAAACGGTGATGTACGAGCGCCGGACGGTAAGGTACGAAAGAGGCCGCCGCAAGGCCCCACAAAGGCCGCAAGCGATAACGCAAATACACAGTGGAGGTGGAAGTCGTGCGCGTAAAAATCACATTGGCATGTACGGAATGCAAACAGCGTAATTACAACATGACAAAAGAAAAGAAGAACCATCCTGAAAGATTGGAGACAAAGAAGTACTGCAAGTTCTGCAAGACCCATACGTTACACAAAGAGACCAAATAATTTTGGCATGAGGTGATCCAATGGCAGAAGCAGAAAAGAAGAAATCCATGAAAAGCTGGTTCAAGGGCTTAAAAGCAGAATTTAAGAAGATCATCTGGGTGGATAAGAAAACCCTGGGAAAACAGACGGTTGCAGTTGTTGTGATCTCTGCGATTACCTGCGGACTTATCACACTGGTTGACAGTGTTGTGCTTGAGTTCGTCAATTTATTGATCAAATAAGGACAAGGGTGAGGAAATGTCAGAAGCAAACTGGTATGTGGTACACACCTATTCGGGCTATGAAAACAAAGTAAAAGCCAATATTGAGAAGACAATTGAGAACCGTCACCTTGAAGACCAGATTCTGGAAGTACGTGTTCCTATGGAAGAAGTTGTTGAAGTCAAGAACGGAACCAAGAAACAGGTACTCAGGAAATTGTTTCCAGGCTATGTTCTTCTGAACATGGTGATGAATGACGATACCTGGTATGTGGTCCGCAATACCCGCGGAGTCACAGGCTTTGTCGGACCGGGCTCCAAACCGGTGCCTCTCACGGAGGAGGAGATGAGACCTCTCGGAATCAAACCTGGTGAAGAGAAGGTGGAAGTTGATCTGGAAGTGGGAGATGCAGTCGTTGTAACAGGCGGCGCATGGAAAGATACGACAGGCGTGATCCAGAGTATCAATCAGGCAAAACAGGTGGTTACCATCAATGTTGAGCTGTTCGGCCGCGAGACGCCGGTAGAAATAAGTTTCGCAGAAGTCAAGAAGATGTAAGAAGCGTCCCCTGGGACGTTTCGTGGGAGGGAAGTTCCCGCAATTACCACATTTATTTAGGAGGTGCCGAAAATGGCAAAGAAAGTAACAGGATATATCAAATTACAGATTCCTGCTGGTAAAGCAACACCAGCACCACCGGTTGGACCTGCACTTGGACAGCACGGCGTAAACATCGTACAGTTTACCAAAGAGTTCAATGCAAGAACAGCAGATAAGGGTGACGTGATCATCCCTGTAGTTATCACTGTATATGCAGACAGAAGTTTCAGCTTTGTAACCAAAACTCCTCCGGCAGCAGTTCTGTTAAAGAAAGCCTGCAACATCAAATCCGGTTCAGGCGTTCCGAACAAGACAAAAGTTGCTACGATTTCCAAAGACAAAGTTCGTGAGATCGCAGAGATGAAGATGCCAGATCTGAACGCAGCATCCGTAGAGGCAGCTATGAGCATGGTTGCCGGAACTGCAAGAAGTATGGGTATCGTAGTAGAGGACTAAGAGAGACAAAAGAAGAAACAGATTTGGTTTCTTCGAATGACGTGGGAGGGAGATTCCCGCAACTACCACCAGGAGGTTATTAGACAATGAAACATGGTAAGAAATATGTAGAGGCTGCGAAAGCAGTTGATCGTAGCGTACAGTACGATCCGGCAGAGGCTATTTCTCTCGTAAAGAAACTGTCTACTGCAAAATTTGACGAGACAATCGAAGTTCATATCAAGACAGGCTGTGACGGACGTCACGCTGATCAGCAGATCCGTGGAGCAGTTGTTCTGCCGCACGGTACCGGCAAGCAGGTTCGCGTTCTTGTATTTGCAAGAGGCGCTAAGGCTGATGAAGCTGTTGCTGCAGGTGCAGAGTTTGTTGGAGCTGAGGAACTGGTTCCGAAGATCCAGAACGAAGGCTGGTTTGACTATGATGTTGTTGTAGCTACCCCGGATATGATGGGTGTTGTTGGTCGCCTGGGCCGTGTACTTGGACCGAAGGGCTTAATGCCAAACCCGAAGGCCGGTACTGTAACAATGGATGTTACAAAGGCTGTCAAAGAAATCAAAGCCGGTAAAATCGAGTACCGTCTTGACAAAACAAACATTATCCACGTGCCAATCGGAAAAGCTTCTTTCACTGAGGAGCAGTTAAGCGACAACTTCCAGACGCTGATCGGTGCAATCGTCAAAGCAAAACCGGCCGCTCTTAAGGGTCAGTACCTTAGAAGCGTAACCCTGGCTCCTACTATGGGACCGGGCGTAAAGGTAAATCCTTTGAAGCTTGCATAATAGAATCCTGAAAACCCCTGCGGTTCACATTTATAACATGTGGCTGCAGGGGTTTTTTTGCTGCCCTGCAAAGAGTGATTTGTTTCGGAAAGAAGTAACATTTGTATATGGAATCTCATGGATGGATTCTGTATAATGAAGAAAAGACCGGAATTGTTTTCCGTTTGAATTGAAAAAAGGAGGATAGACAGATGGCTTACTTTGAGAAACTTGGGAATACACTGACTTTTCGCGAAGACGGAGAAACGGTTCGTGTGGAACCATGGCAGAGGGACAGCCTGCGGGTGAGAGCCTGCATGCTCGGAGAGATTCAGGAGGAAAGTATCGCACTGCTGGAACCGGAACCGTGCGAAGCAAAGATTGTTATTGAAAATGAACTGAAAGCGTCCATCACGAACGGTAAGATCACTGCAGTGCTGGAGGTACAGCCCTGGGGAAAGAAGCTTCGCATTACGTTTCTGAATCAGAAGGGAGAAGTCCTTCTGCGTGAGATTGCAAATGGCGGTGCGCTGTGCCTGCGTGCGCATGATTTCAAGACATTGCCTGGCGGCAATTATCG
This sequence comes from Fusicatenibacter sp., assembly GCA_022766945.1. Taxonomy (GTDB): domain Bacteria; phylum Bacillota; class Clostridia; order Lachnospirales; family Lachnospiraceae; genus Fusicatenibacter. The sequence continues at coordinate 16,808 of JALEOU010000088.1, forward strand.
CCTGAAAGTTTCCTTTGACGCGGACCCCAAGGAAAAGATTTACGGAATGGGACAGTATCAGCAGGAACGCATGAACCTGAAAGGATGTAATCTGGAACTGGCACACAGGAATTCGCAGGCCAGCATTCCGTTTTATGTGTCCAGTCTGGGCTACGGATTTTTGTGGCACAATGCGGCAGTAGGTGAGGTGCATTTTGGAACCAATACGACCGAATGGGTTGCGCGCTCCACAAAGCAGCTGGATTACTGGATCACCGCAGGGGATACCCCGGCAGAGATCGAGGAGCATTATGCCGATGCCGTAGGAAAAGTACCGATGATGCCGGAATATGGTCTGGGATTCTGGCAGTGCAAACTGCGCTACTACAACCAGGAAGAAGTATTGAATATCGCACGGGAGTACAAAAAGCGCAACATTCCGCTGGATGTGCTGGTGATTGATTATTATCACTGGCCCAGATGCGGTGACTACCGTTTCGATGAGGAATACTTCCCGGATCCGAAGGCGATGGTTGCTGAGCTTCATGAGATGGGAATTGAGACGATGGTATCCGTCTGGCCTCAGGTAGATACCCGCAGCGAAAATTATGAGGAGATGAAGCAGAAGGGACTGCTGGTAAAGAGCAATGCCGGTATTGATGTGCAGATGCTGTTCCACGGCAACAATGTCTTTATGGACGCGACAAATCCGAGAACCCGCAAGTATGTCTGGGAAAAATGCAAACAGAATTATGCGGATCTTGGTATTCGCACGTTTTGGCTGGACGAGGCGGAACCGGAATTCGGTACCTATGATTACGAATGCTACCGCTATGCTGCGGGTCCGGTGGAAGAGATCGGAAACATGTATCCCAGAGAGTATTCACGTCTGTTCTATGAGGGACAGAAAGCAAATGGACAGGAGGACATCGTCAATCTGGTGCGGTGCGCCTGGGTAGGAAGTCAGAAATACGGCGCGCTGGTATGGTCCGGAGACATTTTCTCCTCCTATGAAGATTTCCGCAAACAGATCTGTGCGGGACTGCATATGGGGCTTGCCGGCATTCCGTGGTGGACAACCGATATCGGAGGTTTCCACGGCGGCGTGACAGAAGACCCGGATTTCCAGGAACTGCTGGTGAGATGGTTCCAGTTTGGCACCTTCTGCCCGGTAATGCGGATTCATGGCTGCAGACAGCCGGGAAAAAACATCGTGAACAAAGCCGGGGAAGTGCGTGAGTGGACCGGTGCAGACAATGAAGTGTGGAGCTTTGGGGAAAAGAACTATGAGATTCTGACCAAATTTATCCGTGTCCGGGAACTGATGCGGGATTATACCAGAAGCCTGATGGCAGAGGCTCATGAAAAAGGAACACCGGTCATGAGAACCATGTTCTACGAATTTCCGGAAGATGGCCCATGCTGGGATATTACGGATGCCTACATGTTTGGACCCGATATTCTGGCGGCGCCGATTGTCTATGCGAAAGCCACAAGCCGACGGGTATATCTGCCCAAAGGCGCATCCTGGACGCTTGCCTCCACCGGAGAAGTGTACGAAGGCGGAAAGAGCTACGAAATAGAGGCACCGATTGAGACGCTGCCGCTGTTTCTCAGGGATGGAAAGCAGAGTTATCTGATTGGAAGAATCTGACCTATGAGAATGCAAAATTTTCAAAAAGGAGTAAATCTGGGAGGATGGCTGCCTCAGTATGACTGAGATTAAATAAAAATCTCTCCGGGACATTGGGGATGTTCCGGGGAGATTTTTTTTTTGACAAATCCATTATTTCAGAAGTCTGACACTTTCCCGTTTGACCAGTTTAGTCGCCATGGACATCTTGAGGTGCTCCCTTTTGGGATCTTCTGCCCGGTCAAGCAGCCGCTGAACAGCAGTAGCGCCCAGTTCCCGTTTGCGTACCTTCATGGTAGAGAGGGCAGGGACCATCATATCACACAACGGCATATCGTCGAAACCGATGATGGAGACATCTTCGGGAATGCGATAGCCATGTTCGCGGAATGCCTTCATGGCAGAGGCGGCGATAATATCATTGTCAGCGAAATAGGCATCTGCAATTTCCACACCACCATCAAGAATCGCCATCATATCGCGGTATCCCTCGTCCGAGACCGGAGAGATGGCATGAACATATGGATGAGAAGTGCTGATGTTATTGGCACGCAGCGCATTGTAATATCCGTCAGAACGTTCCTTAAAATTACTGATCTCCAGATTGGAACGGAGATAGCCGACTTTTCTGTGGCCGCACTGAATCAGATAGTTTGTCGCATTAAATGCGCCCTGAATATTATTGATCAGGACACAGTCGTAATCCAGCTCATCGTAATAACAGTCCAGTACGACGATCGGAATCTGAAAATCCTTAAACTTCCGGAAATCCTCCGGCGCCATCTCTGTGGCAAGCAGAAGCATGCCGATCGAGTCCACTTCCTCGAGTGCGGAAAGCTGCGAAGGGAGATCCATGGATTCATAAAAATAGGAAATGTGAAGTGCACAGTTCTGGCGGGTACATTCCTTGGAGATCCCTTCGGTAAGCTGGGAAAAGAAAGGGGTGTCCGCTGCGATCTTTCCGTGTTTTCTGTAATTTACCAGTTGAATCACCCGGGCGGTCGGCGCAGATGCATCCGCCTTTTTTGGTGTGTAGCCATATTTGGCCGCAGTTCCAAGCACCAGTTCCCTGGTTGCTTCACTGATTCCGGGCTTATTGTTAAATACCATGGAAACCGTTGCCGGTGATACATGAATCAGTTTTGCCAGTTCTTTTGCAGAAATATCCATTGATGAACTCCTATTCGAACGAAAGATAAAATAAAGAGTGAAACACTGCTGCAGGTGTTCGAAAACGTCTGTGCGGACTGTTTCAAACCGGGATCTGAACAGTTAACCTAATTTTAATATGAATTCAGCTGGAAGTCAACGCTGGAAAAAGAAAATTCTGAACAGTAACAGGAATGTACCCCGAAAACACAAAAAGAAGTACAAAAATTCTCTTCTGATTTTGTGGGATTTAGTTAAAGACTATTGAATTGATTGAATTGGCTTTGACTTATTTAAAATAATTTAGTAGTACAACAGCAGAAAGATAGGCAGAATTCAAAACTAATTCAATTAAATTCAGTAAAAGGAGGAACAAAGGATGAAATCAGTTAAGATTGGTTTTGCACCTACCAGGCGAAGCATCTTCAGCGCGCCGGATGCCATCAAGTATGCCAACCTCACGAGAGACCGTCTGCGGGAGCTGGGCGTGGAGTTTGTGGACATTACGGACATTAACGAGGAAGGGCTGTTTTATGATGAGGCAGACCGGGAGAAGATTCAGGAGAAATTCCGTCGGGAAAGAGATGAGAGGCCGGATGAGAACGGTGTCCGTCTCCGCGACAGCCAGTGCGGTTTATTTGCCACCGGAAAAGTGCTCCGCAGATTTCAGGTGCCTTTTACCTATATGACCAACTGCCGTCTGACGGATCCGGAATTTGAGAGAGGTATCCGGGACTTCCTGGCAGTCTGCAATGTGGTGGATGTATTCCACCATACGAGAATTCTTCAGATCGCTCCGCGTCCCTTCGACTTTTGGTCTACCATGTGCAACGAAGGCGAGCTTTTGGAAAAATTCAACATTCAGCTTTCTCCCATACCCATGCCGGAATTGACCGCCGAGATGAAGCGGTGCACTGATGGTTGAGGCAGCGGGTATGGACGAGGCCAGAAACTTTTTTGCTGACTGGACAGTTCGCCATCCGGACAATGAGAACGGAGAACTTCTGCAGCACTGCGGTCCCTGGCCGATCTCCGTGGCACAGGAAAAACCAACGATCGGATATCCTCTGGCGTTCGACCATCCGGGAGCAGTGGAAGCTCAGGCAAAGCTGGTGGAAGGACCGTACATCCACCACTGTGTCGGCATTCACAAAAATGTCGTTCCGGTGCTCTACGAGGCATGCAAATATATCGGCATACGGCCGGATCTGTATGATCCCATTGAGGAAGAGGTAAAAGCGTACTTAAGAGGCGAATGATACGGACGAAAAATGGAGGATATTATGAGCGATGTGAAAGAACTGAAGGCTCTTGCCTATGACCTTCGGAAAAAAGTAGTGAATATGGTAATTTCCGGAAAAGGCGGACATATCGGCGGTGATATGAGCGTGATGGATGCGCTGGTAGCGCTGTATTTTAAAGAAATGAATATCAGCCCGGAGAACAGAGAGGATCCGAACCGCGACCGTTTTGTCATGAGTAAAGGACATTCTGTGGAAGCGTATTATGCAGTGCTGGCACAGAAGGGATTCTTCCCGATGGACGAGGTAATCGAACAGTTTTCCAAATTTGGCAGCCCCTATATCGGTCATCCAAACAATAAACTGCCTGGTATCGAGATGAATCCCGGATCTCTGGGACATGGACTTCCGGTATGTGTCGGCATGGCACTGGCCGGAAAGATGGATCAGAGAAATTATCGTGTGTATACCGTCATGGGTGACGGGGAGCTGGCAGGGGGTTCGGTCTGGGAGGGCGCAATGTCTGCGGGCCACTACAAACCGGACAATCTCTGTGCTGTCGTAGACCGCAGCGCTGGGCTGCCTTTGGATGGAATGTGTTAGGCGTACCGGGCAACGATATGGAAGCCCTGATTGATGCGTTTGAGGCGGCAAAAGCATACAAAGGAAAGCCAACCGTGATCATTGCCAGCACGACCAAGGGCTGCGGTTCTGCCGTAATGGAGAATAAATATGAAACGGACAAAGTATACCACAGAGATGCCGCAAGCCGTTCGGGAAGCCAAACTTTCCGGGTGGAAACAGGCAGTAGCCGGTGTATTGACAAAATAGAAAATCAGTAAATCCATATAAATAAGCGTAACAAAATACCCGGTATTTCAGAACCCTGTAAAAAGTCCTGAAATACCGGGTATTTTGCTGCGTTTATCTGCACAGGATACCGCAAAGCGGGATCGTCATCTCCAGAGCGGTGGCGCCTGCATGATGAGAGCGGAAGGAGACTGCCCGGCGGTTGTACAAAAGATCGCGGTCTCCTACGGCGACAGCAAGATAATCTCCGACCATTTCGGATGCCTGGGGGCGAACAGGTCCATAGCCAAAAAGCGCCATCTGCTGTACTTCATCTCTGGTAAAAAGCAGAAAATCCTCGCCAAAGCGCTGGCGGAAAGCCTCGGGAAACAAATTCCGATATTGATCCCGCACATAAAATGCGACGGTTCTGGTCTCCAGAGCGGTGGGACGCCGAAGCATCTCCATCAGTTCGGGGTCATCCTCAAGAACCACATGGGTCACATTCCGATGACCATGGTCCGCAGTAAAGAGCACCAGCGTATCAGAGAGATCACGGCACAGACGTTCTATATTGTCGTTGATTTCCCGGATCAGTGCGCCGACCTTTTCGTGATCCCAGCCCAGATGATGCATCGTCTCATCCGGTTCCTCCCAGTAGGTATAGATATATTTGCGTCCGTCTTCCCGGCAAAGGGAGCGGATCGTCTCATAGATTTCGGGTTCACTGTGAATTACGGTACCGCCATACCGGTACACATTGTAGGCTTTTGCCTGACCAGCCGCTTCAATCTGCTCAAAAATCGTCGGGTAAGGCAGATAGCGATGGGCAACCGAATCCACGCCAGCCGGTTTCCCGGAAATCTTTTCCGTGTTGAGAAAGGCATTGACAATCTGATCTATCTCGGGAAAATAAAGACTCCATCCCAGCCAGCCGTGTTCGGCAGGAGTAAGACCGCTCATCAGAGAAGTCGTAGCTGCTGTGGTGGTAGGCGGAAATACGGAGGAGTATTCCGTGATCAGATGTTTCAAAAGAAAAGCATCCGGCGGAAGATGATGGCGGAGCATTTCCATACCGATGCCGTCGAACACCATCACCACAACATTTTTCCAGGAATGTGCAGAAAGAAGAGTATCCGCTTCTGGAAGCGTTGTGTGGGAGGGAGATGCCCCGAAATATTTCATCACCGAGCAAGCCAGGTTCACCAGAGAATGGGAGTAATCAGCGCGGATCATATTTTCTGGTATTCCTTTGCCAGTTTTTCAAAAGCAGGCAGCGCCCGTCGGATCTGGTCTGAAGTGACACAGTAGGCAATCCGCACGTAACCGGGTGCGCCGAAATCATCGCCCGGGACAAGAAGCAGTTCAAACTGTTTCGCTTTTTCACAGAAGGCATAGGCATTCGGTTCCAGCGTCTTCACGAAGAGGTAGAAAGCGCCATCGGGATGAACGCAGGTATATCCGTAATCCGTCAGAGAGTGGTAGAGCAGGTCACGATTCTCGCGGTAAACAGACAGATCAGATACACAGCCTGCGCATTTTGCGATGACATGCTGGGCAAGACTCGGGGCGCAGACATAGCCAAGTGCACGTCCTGCACCGCAGATTGCCGCGTAAATCTGCCGGGAATCCCGGACTTCATCCGGAACCAGAATATAGCCGATGCGCTCTCCTGGAAGAGACAGGGATTTGCTGTAGGAATAGCAGACCAGTGTGTTATTATAGTATTTTGTCAGGTACGGCACTTTGGTTTCATCGTATACCAGTTCCCGGTAAGGCTCATCCGCAATCAGATAAATCGGATGTCCATACTCAGCAGATCTCTCTTCCAGAACTTTTGCAAGATGCTGAATCGATTCCTCCGTGTAAACAACACCGGAAGGATTGTTGGGAGAGTTGAGAAAGACAGCTTTCGTATGGCTGTTCAATGCGGCGAGAAAACGGTCAAAATCAATCTGGAAGGTATCATCGTCCGTGCGTGTTTCCACAAAAGTACCGCCGGCTGCCTCGACAAACACGCGGTATTCGGGGAAAAACGGAGTAAAGATGATATATTCATCACCGGGAAGTGTCAGGGCTTCCAGCACAATGCGAAGGGAAGCGGCGGCGCCGCAGGTCATATAAAAATTGTCCGGACGGAAAGACGTATCAAAGCGTTGATTCAGATCCGACGCAATAGCAGCTCTGGTGTCGGCATCTCCCTGAGCAGAGGTATATCCGAACAGATAGACGTCATCCTTATTATCGAGCAGTTCTTTGATTGCTTCATGGACAGAAGACGGAGCCGGAACATTGGGATTTCCGATACTGAAATCAAAAACATTTTCAGCGCCGATCTGCGCGGCACGCTGCTTGCTGTATTCAAAAATCTCACGGATCACAGATTTGTGCGTTCCAAGCCTCACCATTTTTTCTGAAATCATAGTTGCATCCTCCTATATCGATGTAATTCTCTTTTTTTCCTGAGCGGCTGATAAAGCGCATCTCCAGCCGCCTCCATATGATTTATCATTTTAACAGATCAAAGGGCAAAAGTAAATGCAGCACTTCCGGGAACCACAGCGTTTTTGAAGGAGTATAAAGCGCGTCTGCGTCGGGATCTATTTTCTGCACAACGTCCGTTGCCATCTGAACACGAACCGCATAGCAGCCCAAAAAGGCATAAAAAAAACGGGTAAACCCTTCGGTTCCCGTATTGTCTGCAAGCGGAAATCAGAACACTCGTTGCGGAGGAAAAATGTCCTGATATAACAGTCGTACAAAGAGCCGAAGTATTCACCCTGCCGTTTAATGCAATGCATAAATCCCGTTCAAGGTTCCCGGCAAGTGAACAATATCGACTCATCAGGCATTCCATATCTCATATACACAAGTGTCTGGATGGAAACTTTACACGGAAGTTTCAACCTTATGCAATTTAAGCAGGTTTCCTGACTCACAGATCATCGTTTCGCACTCCTTCTCATATGTTGCGGACATACAATGGAATCATTGTGCTGCGCTCCCTGTATACAGTGACCGGATCGTTCAGGCCTCTCACCTGATTCCCTCTTCACCGGAGATTTGCGGCAATCTCAGATGCACTTAAATTGTTGATATGAAATTTATACATATCTGTATCATAGCATTTCGTCAAAGAAATGTCAATAAAAAAGTGTTATTGTTCAGACGGCAACGAACACTGTGCAGAAAATAAATCCCGACGCAGACGCGCTTGCGCTCCTTCAAAACGCAGCGGTACTAAATTCGCAGGATACAAAACAATCCTGCTCATTAAGAGCCGGCGTTTTTCAAGGGTCTGCTTTCGCGATGCTATTTTTTGCACAGCTGTTTCGCGTACCTCTGAACAGTAACAAAAAAGTCCTTGAGTTTTCGCAAGCTGTAATTACAAAATCGCTGTTCAGAGGTCAGGCTTATCTGGAAAATAAGAACAGCGGAGCGGATGTACTGGGTGTACTGACCAGAATCGGTATTGCTCTTTCGGCGGGGAGCATGCTATACTATAGCTATTCACATACGAAAGGATAAGAATTAATATGAACGCATCTTCTGCCTCTTCCAGCCGCCGGGCGGGAGGAAACCCTCTTGGGACGGAACCAGTGGGAAATCTTCTCCGCCGTTTTGCAGTACCCAGTATCATTGCGATGCTGGTCAGTTCTCTCTACAATATGGTCGATCAGCTGTTCATCGGCCACAGCATCGGTATTCTGGGAAATGCCGCTACGAATGTCGCATTTCCGCTTTCCATGACATGCACCGCGATTGCGCTGCTGTGCGGGATCGGCGGTGCAGCGAACTTTAATCTGTGCCTTGGAAGAAAGGAAAACGAGCAGGCGCGCTCTTATGTGGGGAATGCACTGTCCATGCTGGTAATCCTGGGTATTACGCTGTGTTTGATTGTACAGATTTTTCTGCGGCCGATGATGCTGCTTTTCGGTGCAACCCCGGATGTGATTGATTATGCCTGTACCTATACCAGAATCACATCTCTTGGTTTTCCGGTTCTGATTCTGACGACAGGCGGATCCAATCTGATCCGTGCGGACGGCAGCCCAAAGTATTCCATGATGTGCAATCTGGTCGGTGCCATCACAAATACGATTCTGGATCCGCTGTTTATTTTTGTTTTTCATATGGGAATGGCAGGGGCTGCTCTCGCTACGATTATCGGGCAGATGGTTTCCGGATGTATGGTGATCTTTTATCTGACCCGGTTTCAGACCGTTCCGCTGTCCTTGAGGGATTTAAAGCCTTCCCTTTCCCGCTGGGGACAGATTGCCGCGCTTGGTGCAACGCCGTGCTTTAATCAGCTGGCGATGATGGTGGTTCAGATTGTCATGAACAATACACTGACACATTACGGTGCTTCTTCCATGTACGGAAGTGATATTCCCCTGGCCTGTGCCGGTATCATTTCCAAGGTAAATATGCTGTTTTTCTCCTTTGTGATCGGTATCTCCCAGGGACTGCAGCCGATCGTCAGTTTCAATTATGGTGCCCGCAAATATCCACGGGTACAGGAAGCGTACCTCAAAGCGGTAACCGCTGCTACGGTGATCTGTGTGATTGCTTTTTGCTGCTTCCAGATTTTTCCGCGGCAGATTATCAGCATTTTCGGATCCGGATCCGAGGAATATCTGCACTTTGCTGAGCGGTATTTCCGGATTTATCTGTTTTGCAGCTTTCTGAATGGATTTCAGCCGGTGACATCCAACTTTTTCACGTCGATCGGAAAGCCGAAGAAGGGAATATTTCTCTCACTCACAAGGCAGATTCTCTTTTTGCTGCCGCTGCTGCTGATTTTCCCCTACCTCTTTGGAATCGACGGAGTGATGTATACAGCACCGATTGCTGATTTTGCGGCCGCAGCCTTCAGTATTGCTTTGGTGTTTCGGGAACTCTCCGCTATGCGCAGGCTGCCCTGCTTGGAATGAATTTCATAAAAAGACCCCAAAAGCTGCAGGGAAAACTGCAGTTTTTGGGGTCTTTCTGTATTTGGATCAATCCATACGAAGGATCATCTCCAGAATGCGTTTTGCACAGAGCTCAATCTCTTCCCGGGTAATGTAGCCCTGATCCAGTGCTTCGCGAATACGCTCCGGATAGCCGTTTGCCATCTTGATATCGTTTCCGGCTTTTGCCTCGCGGTAATGCTCTCCGTGGGTCCACCAGTCGGTGGTTACCATGCCACGGAAGCCCCATTCCTGGCGAAGAATACCAGTGAGCAGATCCCTGTTTTCTGATGCCTGCACGCCGTTGATCAGGTTATAGGAAGACATAATCGTATAAGGATCCGACTCTTTGACGATGATCTCAAAGGCCTTCAGATAAAGTTCCCTGAGGGCACGCTCGGAGACTCTGGAATCACTGTCTTTGCGGTTGGTTTCCTTGTTGTTGCAGGCGAAATGCTTCACGCTGGCGCCGACCTGTTCGATCAGGTCGGGATCCCAGGTGCAGGCAAGCAGCGTAGCGCAGGGCCATGCAGTCGTATAGATACCGCATTCCGGATTGATGCGCAGACCGGCAGGGCCATCAGTCGTCATAATGTTCGGAATGCCGTATTTGGGAAGATTTCCCATACCAAAGGTGTTTGCCGCACCGGTATTTGGCTGGCCGCCAAGCAGATCAATCAGCTCATCGGTGCTGATATGGCTGATCAGTTCGTCAAGCGTCATACGGCCTTCCGCCACGTCCGGAAGCTGTGGTATCTGCTGTTCATTCTCAGAAAGCTCAAAGAACGAAACTCTTGGCTGTGCCTTTGTTTCCGGTACAAATCCCTCCAGATGATGTTTGTCCTGGCGGGGCAGACCTTCTTCTTCTGTCGGGCCGTCATCCATGGGCAGTTCCTCGTAGGTGCCGTCGGAAAGCAGTCTTTTCGGGAGCTTGTGGGGCACTGCCAGTGCGCTGCACTGTTCTGTCACCCGTCTGCCGTCTTTCCCCAGCGGCAGAACGGGGAGATACCTGTTTCTTTGCCATTTGTTCATCACTTCATGATAAGCAGTTCTTCCGACACTGTCAATCTGGTTTTTGGTACAGCGCCGTTGGCATATAGACGGTAGCTGCTGTGAATCTCTGGTGTTTTGTGCGATATAGTGGACGAAAACGAAGAAGAATTTTGGAGAAATGTACAAAATACGGGAAATATTCAAAAATTGATTGACAATATAATGGACAGCTCGTATAATAAGGCACATCAAAACAAAACACAGTTAAAAAAACGAAGGCGTTTACTCCAAAGGAGTAAGCGCCTCTTTTGTTTTGAGAAAAGAGGAGGAATTATTATGAAGAAAAGAATGGTTAGTCTACTGGTAGCGTCTGTAATGGCTGCTTCTGCCCTGGCAGGATGTGGTTCTTCATCCGAATCTTCAGGCAGCAGCACAAGCAGTACTTCTGCGGCAGGCAAAGCTGCTTCCGGCGAGAGCACTTCCGGTGAGAGCACTTCCGGTGAGGAGAGCAACGTACTGCGCGTTGGTATGGAATGTACGTATCCGCCGTTCAACTGGACACAGGAAACGGAAGAGGTGGCAAACGGTGACAAGGCGGTTCCGATCTATGGAACAAACTTTTATGCGTACGGCTACGATGTGATGGTGGCGAAAAAGCTGGCAGAGCAGATGGGTATGGAATTGGAGATCCACAAAGTAGAGTGGGATTCCATCGGTCTTTCCATGGACTCCGGTGTGTATGACTGTATCATCGCCGGCATGGGAAAGACGGCAGAGAGGGAGAAATCCTATGCATTTACCGAACCGTATTATTATAGAGATAACTGCATCACAGTCAAGAAAGGCAGTGCGTATGAAAATGTCAAAGGCCTTTCTGAGCTGAATGGAAAAGGAGTGAAGCTGACCACTCAGCTGGGAACCGGATGGGTTCCGCTTCTTGATCAGATTGAGGGCGGCGTACAGAGCGGAAATTACGCAACTACATCAGAGTGCTTCATGGCAATCTCCAACGGAGTGGCAGATGTGGCAGTCATCGATGTGCCGACTGCAGAATCCGCAGCCATGACCAACAGTGATCTGGTTGTCATCCAGCTGGATGCAAATGACACCTTCAAGGATGATCAGGAAATGACGAATGTATGTATCGCAACCAGAAAAGATGACACTGCACTGAGAGACAAGCTCCAGGCCGCTATGGATGCCATCGGCTGGAACAGTAAAGAAGCGATGGATGAGCTGATGGCGGAAGCAATTACACTGCAGCCGGCAGCAAATTAAACAAAAAGACACGAAATAATAAGCTGGGAGGTATTTCGAATCATTAGGTAATTGCGAAACACACTTGCATTGACTATTGCAATGAGCGAGGTAAATTTGGTAAGGCTGGTTTTTAAGATAAGGCTTGGGATATTCACAGATAAATTAGGATAATCAGTGAAAAATGGGCGCACTTATAGCAGG
>JALEOU010000080.1 GCA_022766945.1 Fusicatenibacter sp.
AAGCTCTCTGGCTACTGGTCCAAAAATACGGGTTCCTCTTGGAGTTTTGTCATCTTTGATAATAACAGCTGCGTTCTCATCAAATTTGATGTAAGAACCGTCTTTACGACGAGCGCCTTTTACGCTTCTTACAACGACAGCTTTTACAACGTCACCTTTTTTAACAACGCCGCCTGGTGTTGCATCTTTGACCGAAGCAACGATCACATCACCAATGTTCGCATATCTTCTTGTAGAACCGCCCATAACACGAATGCATAAGATCTCTTTTGCACCGGTGTTATCAGCGACTTTCAGTCTGGTTTCCTGCTGAATCATGCTGGTATTCCTCCTTTAGCATTCTGATTATCTTATTATTTCGCTCTCTCAACGATTTCCACAAGTCTCCATCTCTTATCTTTTGATAAAGGTCTTGTTTCCATAACGCGCACGGTATCACCTACATGGCACTCGTTATTTGCATCGTGTGCTTTCAGTTTGTATGTGCTCTTTACGATTTTCTTATACAGAGGATGTTTTACATGGTCTTCGATGGCAACCACGATAGTCTTATCCATCTTATCGCTGACAACTTTGCCTACGCGGGTTTTTCTAAGATTTCTTTCTTCCACGATCTTTTCCTCCCATCACTTACTGAGCTGCTTTTGCCTTCTGGGCAATAACAGTCTGAATTCTGGCAATATTTCTGCGAACCTCTTTGATCCGGCTTGTATTGTCCAGCTGATTGGTTGCATTCTGGAATCTCAGATTGAAAAGTTCCTTCTTAGCAGCTACTAATTCGTCATTCAGCTCAGCTGCGCTCTTAACGTTCAAACTCTCTAAATACTTCTTATTCTTCGTCACTGTTATCACCGCCTTCTAAGTCTGCACGAGAAACTACTTTACATTTACATGGTAACTTATGCATGGCAAGACGCAATGCCTCACGGGCTGTCTCCTCCGGTACACCTGCAATTTCAAACATTACACGGCCCGGTTTTACAACTGCAACCCAGTACTCCAGGGAACCTTTTCCGGAACCCATTCGGGTTTCAGCCGGCTGTGCGGTTACTGGCTTATCCGGGAAAATCTTGATCCAGACTTTACCGCCACGTTTGATGTAACGGGTCATGGCGATACGGGCTGCCTCGATCTGGTTGGATTTGATCCAGCAAGGCTCGAGAGCTACGAGACCGTACTCTCCGTAATTAATCTGATTGCCTCTCATGGCTTTACCCTTCATGGAGCCACGGAACTGTTTACGACGTTTTACTCTCTTCGGCATTAACATAATTAATTCTCGCTCCCTTCCTTTTTAGCTTTGGTTGGAAGTACCTCGCCATTGTAGACCCAAGCTTTTACGCCAACTTTGCCGTAAGTGGTATCTGCCTCAGCGAATCCATAATCGATATCAGCGCGCAGTGTCTGCAGCGGAATAGTTCCCTCGCTGTAGAACTCTGTACGAGCCATATCAGCTCCACCCAGACGTCCGGATACAGATGTTTTGATTCCCTTTGCGCCAGCTCTCATGGTCCGCTGCATGGTGGACTTCATAGCACGACGGAAAGAAATACGATTCTCCAGCTGTAATGCAATGTTCTCAGCTACCAGCTGTGCATCACGATCCGGTCTCTTCACTTCTTTAATATCAACGATCAGCTTCTTGTCAGTCAGTTTCTGAACTTCAGCTTTCACTTTTTCGATCTCAGCACCGCCTTTGCCGATAACAACACCCGGCTTTGCAGTGTAGATAATTACTTTTACTCTGTCAGATGCTCTTTCGATCTCAATCTTGGATACACCTGCGCTGTACAGTTTCTTCTTCAGGTATGTCCGGATGTTGTAATCCTCTACCAGGTAATCTGCAAAATCACCTTCGGCATACCATTTGGAATCCCAGTCTTTAATAACACCGACTCTCAGGCCGTGTGGATTAACTTTCTGTCCCATGACATGTCCTCCTTATTTCTCGTCTAACACAATCGTAATGTGGCTGTTTCTCTTTAAGATTCTGTAAGCTCTGCCCTGTGCTCTCGGATGAATTCTCTTCATAGTCGGAGCCTTGTTAGCGAAGCACTCAGCTACATACAGGTTTTCTCTGGAAAGACCGTTGTTGTTCTCAGCGTTTGCGATTGCGGACTCTAAGAGTTTCTTGATCACGCTGGAAGCATATCTTGGGTTGTAAGTCACAATTCCCAGTGCAGTAGTAACATCTTTACCGCGAATTGCATCTAATACAAATCCAGCCTTCTGCGCAGACATTCTAGCGTAGGATAACTTTGCAGACGGTCTGGTATCTTTATTAGCATTTCTTGCTCTTTTAATCTGACTTCTATGTCCTTTAGCCATT
>JALEOU010000038.1 GCA_022766945.1 Fusicatenibacter sp.
TTAATTATCTCTCTTTTATTGTATCACATTCACTCAATTTTTCAAGAAAAATCGCATTTTTCCGCTGAAATCAAGGGATTTTTACCATCGCCCATACGTTTTCTGGCTCAAACGAGAGTTAATTTTCATGGAAGTTCACAATTGTAACCGGTGTGGTGTGATATTTTTCCATCCATCCGAACCACTGATCGAAAAATTCTGCCGGAAGATTGGGATAACGGCGCAGTCCCATCTCGTCGAGCATCTCAATACCATCCGCACCATACAGATTCGTTCCAACTTCCCGAATCTGGCCTTCCAGATCCAATTCTTTAAAAAACTGTGCCTGCTGGTAGCTGTACAGAGACACACCTCTCTTAATTTTTCCCACTTTATGCTCTCCTTTCTACTGCAGTTCCAGTTCATACGTTACAATATTCTTGGTCTTGTCAGATCCGGCTCCTGTTCCCGGTTCCGGAGGGCATTTTACCCATTCCTCATCGGTAGGCAGATAACCGTAAGCGGCAAGCACGGACTGCTGAAACTCGATCACATGCTTTCCTGGAGCCAGTCCGCCTGGCTTTGCCACGTGAACGATTCCCTCATCATCGTAGTCCCAGTGTTCCCAGACGGCTTTCTTGATTTCCTCAAAGGTACGGGGCTTCTGTCCGTTGATCTCGAAGGTCTGAACATCTCTTTTGTACTGTACGCCGTCCACTTTGATGTAATACCCATTGTGCAGAGAAAGATAGACTCCTCTGTAATTTGCATTGCGTGCTGCAAATTTGAACCCAATGATATTTCCATTCCCGTCCGTCTCATTTTCCAGGCTGTCTTTTCTGATTAAAAAGTTGTCAAACACGTTCCATCCTCCTTTTCTCTTCTTTTCAACTCTTTGTGATTTTATTTTAGCAATCTATGTGCAAAGAGACTTCCGATAATTTGCTAAATAAAAGGAAGGTTTTTGTCTTTTTTCCCGAAAAACGATTTTCAGCCATAAAAAAAGATGAATTTTATATTACATATTTTGTCCTGTCTTTTCGTGTACCAAAAAAGGTCTGCCGGATCTCTTTTCGTATGTACGGCAGCAAAAAAGCTGCCCTTATCGGACAGCTTTTTATACGGTTCTTTCTTATAAATATTTCTCTGCTACCTTGCGCAGCTTCTCCGGATCCTCTGCAAACCATTTGTCAAAGGTCGTGTGCTCTGCTTCCACCGCCTTGCCTAAATCCACAAAGAAAGAAGGAATCTCTGACTCCAGCATGACACCCCACTCTTCTCCAAAACGCTCTTCTCCCTGAACATCGGAGCCATTTACGTGGAAAGTAAATCCGCTCTGTGGTTTTCCGTCCACTTTTCTGACAGCACCATGGAAACCAAGCGTTCCGATCTGATGTGTTCCGCAGGAGGAAGTACATCCGGAAATATGAATTCTCGGCAGTACGCCATCTGCGAAATCATGCTTTCTGACTTCTTCCACGATACTTGAGAGCAATCCCTGGGAATTTCGAAGACCAATCTGGCAAATGGTGCTTCCAATACAGGAAACGGAAGTCTCAAATAAATTCTTTGCTCCATCCTCTGTAATCGCAAGTACCCGTTCTGCCTCAGCACCTGTCAGATTGATCACGTAGATTGTCTCATCCGGCGCAATGCGCACTTCCGCTTCATCGACCTCACGGATCGCATCATAAATCTCAGCGAATTTGGTGACAGATGGTATCCCTCCGATAGGATGATAGGCCACCGCATACAGACCTTCCTGTTTCTGCGGAATCACTCTGCTCCCGGATGCAATGCTTCCATCTCCCGTCTTTGTCACAATCCGGGGGGATACCTGGATCGTCAGATCTTCTCTTTCCTCCACCGCAGCAAGTTTCTCAAGAAATGCCTCCTTATATTCCTCTCCCAGTGTTTCCTGCATATAGCGTGTTCTCGCCTTGGAGCGGTTATCATAATTTCCGTATGCCACGAAAGTATCAATCATCGCACGGATATAAAACAGAATCCTGGAAGGCTCCACAGCCTCAGCCACCTTTACACCCATGCGGGGATTATTTCCCAGCCCGCCTGCACTGTATACGTCAAACTTCCCGTCTTCTCTCGCTGCAAATCCCAGATCACGGAAGGTCGCATGTGTAACATTTGCCGGGGAGTTGGAAAATCCTACTTTCAGTTTACGCGGCATTTTTACTGTTTTGATCGTTGTCAGAAGGTAATCCGCAGCAGCCTCCGCATAGGGCAATACATCAAAATACTCTCCTTCTTCCACACCGGAAAGCGGGGATACCATCGTATTTCTCGGAAAATCTCCGCCGCCGCCTCTTGTGATGATTCCAACGTCCATCGCTTTTTCCATGATCTCGCAGACCGCTTTTCCATCCAGATTATGCAGCTGTACCGTCTGGCAGGTAGTAAAATGAACTTTGTCCACTCCATATTCCGCAATCGTATCCGCGATAAATTTCAGTTTTTCTTTCGTCATTCTGCCGCCTGCCATGCGAAGGCGAAGCATACTGGCTTTGCCGCCCTTCTGTGCATAGCTTCCGAAACCACCGGAGAACCCTTTGTAATCTTTCATGCTCACTTCACCGGCATAAAACTTATCCGTCATTTGACGGAATTCTCCAAGATCCTCACGAAATTCCTGCATCAGTTTTTCCATCTCAAATATCCCTCCTGGCATCCTATTTGTTATAGTATATCTCGTAACTCTCAAAAACTCAATGTACTGACTGTTTCAATCGCTTTTTCCAGCTGTACATCACTTGTCGCATCCTCTGGAAGTTCAACTTCCACATCCGGCGTAATACCTACTCCATGTATATCATTCCCAAGCGGCGTGTAATAATGCGCAATGGTCAGCTTCACCACACTGCCGTCCGGAAGTTTATAGGTGTTCTGGACAACTCCTTTTCCATAAGTGACAGTTCCCACAATCGTACCGATTCCGTAATCTTTGACCGCCCCTGTAAATATCTCCGCTGCACTGGCTGTGTTTTCATTGACCAGCACCACCAGCGGGATCTGTATCGGGGTAGCTCCATCACATCGGTATTCTTCCCGCTTTCCATTTTTATCTTCAGTATACACGATCAGACCTTCCGGAAGAATTTGACGCAGTGTATCACAGACTGAGGAGACCAGTCCGCCTGGATTTCCGCGCAGATCAATGATCAGGCGCTCCATCCCCTGCTCATTGAGGGATCCGTACACTTCCTCGAACTGTTGGGATGTCAGACTGGTGAATTCGCTGATCGCCAGGTAACCGATGGAGGCTTCCAGCATTTTTCCTGCCACACAGGTTGTTTCCAGCTTCTCCTTTTTTACCTCTGTCTCGAGTACTTCATCCAAAACCTCTCCTTCACCGCATCGCCGGATGGTGAGCTGCACGGTATCTTTTCCATTCTCCTTCAAAAGGGCAACCGCCTCGCTCAGCGTTTTTCCTGTCAGCTCATTTCCATCAATCTTCACAATCCGGTCTCCGGCCAGAATTCCCGCGTTCCATGCAGGCGTATCTTTCTGAACCTCCTCAACAATCAACTGATCATCTTCCATGGAAACAGTCACGCCGATTCCCTCGTAATACCCATCCTGCGCTGTTTTAATTGCTTCATACTCACTGGCAGTATAATAAGTGGAATACCGGTCCCCCAATCCGCTGATCATCCCTTTATACATACTATCCGCCAGCTTTTCTTCATCCTTATCACCGGCGTACACCTGATCAATCAGGTCTTCCATCGTACGAATCTTCTGTGCGGAGAGGGGACTGCCAGGCTTGGAAGTGCTTCCTGCCGGCCAGACATAATTCAACAGAACAAACAGAGCTGCTACAACACAAAGCGCACTCACCACTCCAGCCAGAAACGCTTTTCTGAGGCTGTTCCGCTCCTGTCCACGGAGACGTCTTTTTTTGTCCCTTCCAGATTCGTTTATATTCTCAAACTCATTCACTTTCTATCACTTCCCCGTTATTTTGTCCTGTCACCCATTGTCCGTTCAGAAAGGTCCACCCAACCTTTTCCTCACATATATATGGCAATTCAAAAAACTGCCCCGGAAGAGTATGCGTCCGACACTGCAGCGCTCCTCCCCCCAGGGCAGCCATGATTGTGCAACTTATTATACTCTCAAATGCTTACGGATCGTAAATAAACTTCCCACAAGACCGATTCCCATTCCAAGCAGCAGGCCTACCGGCACCAAAATCCGGAAAACAGCCGCCACCGGCATGAACGCGAGAAAGCTTGACAAAACGCTGAACTCCGTCATCACATAGCTGATGACTTTATTATAGATCAGATACAAAAACACTAACGGAATTGCAGATCCGATCAGACCGATCAGAATTCCTTCAATCAGGAACGGAGCCCGCACAAACAAATTGGTAGCACCAATCAGTTTCATGATTCCGATCTCTTCCCTTCGAACCGAAATACCGATTGTGACTGTGTTGCTGATCAAAAAGACCGATACAGCCAGCAGGATCAGAATAATGGCAACCGATACATAAGCGATCACACGGTTCATCGTGGAAAGTGTAGTCGTTGCTCCCTCCATCTGTCTCACATCCCGGACACCATCCAGTGTACGAATATACTCGGCAAGTGCATCCTGCTTCTCCACTTCATATACATAAACTTCATAATGAGCGGAAGTAGCCAGCGGGTTGTCGTTCGGACGAAATCCTTCTTTATACTCCTCTTTTCCCTCGAAGTATTCTTTTGCAAAATTCTCCCAGGTTTCATCGGCAGATACGTATTTCACCTCTTTGACGATATCCTTCTTGGCAGAAATCTCTGTTCCAATCTCATCAATCGTAGCCTGATCTGCATCTTCCTCAAAGAATACGGTCATACTCACATCGGATTCTGCGCTCTTCACAATATAGTTAAAATTGATGACAACCGCAAAAAAGATACCGAACAGGAAAATGCAGGCGCCCATGGTCGCAATGGATGCCAGAGAAAACATTTTATTTCTCCAGATATTCTTGACACCCTGTTTGATACTGTAGCACAGCGTACTAAACCTCATGGTACTCGCCCTCCTTCTCATCGCTGATCACAACGCCCTTGCGCATGGTGATCACACGCTTTTTCATGGAATTGACGATTTCCCGGTTATGGGTTACCACCAGCACAGTTGTTCCCCGATCATTGATCTCCTCCAAAAGTTTCATGATCTCCATGGAGTTTCCCGGGTCCAGGTTACCTGTAGGTTCATCCGCCAGAAGGATATCCGGCCGGTTTACAATCGCCCTTGCAACAGCAACTCTCTGCTGCTCTCCTCCGGAGAGCTCTTTGGGAAATGATTTGTATTTTTCTGCCAGTCCTACCAGAGTGAGCACTTCGGGCACTCTCTTTTTGATGACACGGTTCGGCTTCTCAACTACTCTCTGGGCAAATGCCACATTTTCATAGACATTTCGGTCTTTCAGCAGACGGAAATCCTGAAATACAACACCGACTCCACGGCGATACTTCGATATCTGGCTCCTTCTCATGCGGTTCAGATTTTTTCCATTGACTTTAATAGTGCCGGAAGTTGGTTCCAGCTCTTTGAGCAAAAGCTTGATCAGGGTTGATTTTCCTGAGCCGCTGTTGCCCACAATAAATACAAATTCCCCCTTCTCGATGTGTAAGGATACGTTATTTACGGCCGGCTGGCCCTTCGCGTAGCTCTTACTTACACTGTCTAAAATAATCATGTAACTCCTCCTTAAAGAGTACTTAATAGTCGAGCGTCTCCATATATTTCATGTACTGCACGACCATAAGTGCGATCTTGAATGTGATCGCATCCTCGAAAACCCGCAAATCAAGTCCCGTACTCTTCTGCAGCTTGTCAAGCCGATATACCAGCGTGTTTCGATGTATATAAAGCTGTCTGGATGTCTCTGAGACATTCAGCGAATTCTCGAAGAACTTATTAATTGTTGTCAGTGTCTCTTCATCAAAGTCATCCGGAGACTTATTTCCGAAAATCTCTTTGATGAACATTTTACACAGCGGGATCGGAAGCTGATAAATCAAACGTCCGATACCGAGTGAACTATATGCATAGATATCATTCTCAGCAGAGAAAATCTTACCCACATCCATAGCCATCTTGGCTTCTTTATAGGATCTGGATACCTCTTTGATCTCCTTGACAATGGTACCATAAGCAACGTGGGTCTTCCCCTCCTCGTCCTTGCCTGCTGCCTCCAGGATCGCAGCTGCGACTTTATTCATCTGAGCATAGTCTTCACCGGCATTGAGTTCCTTGACGATGATAATATTCTTCTCATCGACAGCAGTGATAAAATCACCGGACTTGGTGCCAAACAGATTCTTTACACTCTCCAGCGCACCGCTGTTTTTGTCCGGATTGGTTTCCAGAATAAATACCAACCTCCGTGCCTCTGCCTCAATATGTAATTTCTTTGCCCTGTTATAGATATCCACAAGAAGCAGATTATCCAGGAGCAGGTTTTTGATGAAGTTATCCTTGTCGAATCTCTCTTTGTAAGCTACCAGCAGGTTCTGGATCTGGAATGTGACCAGCTTTCCTACCAGATGTACATCATCATTTGCCCCTTTCACCACCAAGATATATTCCAACTGGTGTTCATCGTAAACCTTAAAAAACTGATAATTCTTCATAGTCTGGGAATCTGCCTGGGACTGAGCAAAATTAGCAACTTCGCTTCTATTGATCTCTACTTCCGGAAAAGTTGTGACCAGAACCTTTCCTTCTACATCTGTCACGCAGAGTTCCACACGTGAAATATTTTTGATTCCCTCAATCGTACTCTGTAAAATCTGATTTGAAATCATTGCTTCTTCCCTCTTTCATCCTACAGTTTTTGCCTTTTCAAAATACCCATCTGTTTCCAGGAATCCAGCTGTATACAGAATCCACACCCCTATGTTTCTGATAGGAAAACGCTGTTTCCTGAAATTCTATACAAAGCCATCTACGAAAGCTTTTCTGTGGCTCTGACCAGTTCCATTTTAATACAAAATAGACAAAAAATAAAGAGAAACTCCAACAATCTTTACACTTTTATGAGAAAATTTTCATGAAAAATCTGTCTGAAAGCCTTCCCCAAGCACTTCTCTTGCATCAAATACAACCACAAAGGCATCCGGATCAATTTCACCGACAATTGCTTTCATCTGAGGAACCTGTTTTTTCCCCAACACGCAAAACACCATCACACGTTCCTGCCCGGTATACATGCCCCGAATGTGAATACCGGTCGTTCCGCGCCCCAGTTCATCCATCAGACGGTTGGCGACATCCTCCGGGGAAGAGGTTATGATAAAAGCGGATTTTGCATAATTCATACCTTCCATTAATGCATCTGTCACTTTTGTGATTACAAAAATCGCCACAACCGCATAGAGACATGCGTGGATGCCAAACACAAAAACACCCAGAAATACAATCAGTCCATCGACCACCTGCATCACCTGTGCCACAGAGTAGTAACGTAGATAATGCTGGATCAACACCGCCATCATATCAGTGCCTCCGGTTGTTCCGTTTCCGATAAACACCATACCGATGCCAACCCCCATCAGAACTCCTCCAAAAAGAGCCGATAAGGTCAGATCATCCGGAACCAGCTGAAATACGGGAAGTACTGCCAGCCAGAAGGTATTCATCAGAGTTCCGAAAATTGTTTTCTTTAAAAATTCGATTCCTTTGATATGGATTCCCAAAAAGAACATGGGAATATTCAGAATCAGGTTGGTAATCCAGATCGGAACTCCTCCCGGAAGGATCCCCTCGCTCAAACGCTTCACCACAATTGCAAGACCGGTAAATCCTCCGGTAACCAGACCTGCCGGATCAAAAACGGAGCTGATCGCCACAGCCATAATGGCTGTTCCCACAGTAATCAGAAAATAATCCCTCCACGGGCTCTTCTTTGCCAACGGATACATGCTCTTTATCCATCCTTCTCACTGTTGTATTTCGTCACCATTCTCCTGAAGGTGTTCTTCTTCAATAAGTTTCCCCACCAGCTGGTTTTTATTCCTGCATCGTTTTGCACTGACGGATGTTCCCCCAGACTAAACCAGATCTTCGCATTGATTTTACTGCTGTTCTCCAGAACAAACTGATCCTGACGGGTTCCTGCAAGCCCGCTGACAATCACATCTACCGTCTTACTGTTAATTTCATTGATCAGGCTGTCATAACTGGCTTCTTCCAGCGAATTCACAACCGCACTGCCTGCGATCAGAATACCCGGATAAGTCTCTACCAGATACTTTTCCAGTGCCTTGGCTTCGCCCTCTGTATCACCGAGCACATAGATCCGGCATGCCTTCTGAATCAGATACCAGAACAGGCGGGCAATAAATTCATTGGATTCCACTTCTTCATAAATGGGCTCCTCCGGATCAAAGCCGGCAGCATCCAACACTTCTGTCTCACAGATGACCGTCATATCAAAATCTGCAATATATTTTTTCCATCGATCGTCCTGACTGGCCTGCATCAGCATCTGCATCGTAACGATACCTATCGTATTTAATTTGTCGTTCTTCAGGTATTCCTCCACCTGACTCATCGCTGCATCGACTCGCTTATTTTTCACTGCAACGCCTAAAATTTCAACTTCTGCGTTCATTGTATCATCCTGCACCTTTGACTCTCCGTGACTGATAAAGGGTGGTTCTCCCTGCTGTAAATGCCAACAGCTATTGCTATTGTACCAAAAAAAAGAGCCGTTGTCAAAAACGGCTCTTTTTATTTGCAATATTTGTAAAAGTATTCTGAACAGCAGCAAATATTCTTTATACCTCGAAGATCAGATCGCCATAGGACGGCATCGGCCACATTTCCTTGTCTACGATCATTTCCAGTTTGTCTACCGGTTTGCGGAGTGCTTCCATAGCAGGAACGACTTCCTCGTAGTAGTATTTTGCCTTATCCTCGCCATCTTCCATGGTGCAGCCTTTGTCCTCAATCGAAATCAGTGCAGCCAGAGCTGTCTGGGTCTCTTTGAGCAGTGCGCTGGTCTCTTCCAGAAGTTCTTTCTGTACACTGACTTCACTGACACCTGCAGCGACAATCGAGTTGATCGATCCTGCCAGCGCAGTAGCATATTTGATCACTGCCGGAATAATCTGCTTGCTTGCCATATCAATCATGGTTTTTGCCTCGATGTTGATGGTCTTTGCATAATTCTCATATTTTACAGCTGCACGGGATTCCAGCTCAGCCTTGGTGAATACGCCGAATTCTCCGAAGAGTTTCACTGCTTTCTCTGAAGTCAGTGCAGGAATTGCATATACCATAGCTTTAATATTCGGAAGACCTCTCTTCTCGGCCTCAGCTACCCATTCATCTGTATATCCGTTGCCATTGAATATAATTCTCTGATGCTCGCTCAGGTTCTTTTTGATCAGATCATGAACTGCTTCCTCGAAACACTCTGCTTTTTCAAGTTCATCGCATGCATCACGGAATGCTTCTGCTACGATAGTATTCAGCACGATATTCGGGCTTGCAACAGAATCGCGGGAGCCAACCATACGGAACTCGAATTTGTTTCCGGTGAATGCGAACGGTGAAGTTCTGTTACGATCGGTAGCATCCTTGTTCAGATCCGGCAGAGTCTTAACACCTGTGGAAAGAACGCCGCCCTTCTTACTCTGTGTAGCGCTTCCGGTGCTCAGCAGCTGATCCACCACATCTTCCAGCTGCTCTCCAAGGAATACGGAAATGATAGCAGGCGGAGCCTCGTTTGCACCTAATCTGTGATCATTTCCGGGATCTGCTGCAGATTCACGAAGCAGGTCTGCATGTACATCGACTGCTTTCAGGATACAGCTTAAAACAAGCAGGAACTGAATGTTCTCGTGAGGAGTCTTACCCGGCTCCAGCAGATTGATTCCGTCATCCGTTGTAATTGACCAGTTGTTATGTTTACCGGATCCATTTACACCTGCAAATGGTTTCTCATGAAGCAGGCACTTCATACCATGCTGGCATGCAACTCTCTTTAATGTCTGCATTACCAGCTGGTTATTATCCACTGCAATATTTGCCTCGGAGTAGATGGTTGCCAGCTCATGCTGTGCCGGTGCCACTTCATTGTGCTGAGTCTTTGCAGTAACACCCATCTTCCAGAGTTCAATATTGACATCTTTCATAAATCCGGCGATTCTCTGACGGATGGTTCCGAAGTAGTGATCATCCATCTCCTGCCCTTTGGGAGGCATTGCTCCGAACAGTGTACGTCCGGTATAGATCAGGTCTTTTCTCTGCAGGAACTTCTCAGCATCCACAAGGAAATATTCCTGCTCCGGTCCTACCGACGGAGTAACTTTTTTGGATGTCGTGTTTCCAAACAGCTTTAACAGACGCAGAGACTGTACATTAATTGCTTCCATGGAACGAAGCAGCGGTGTTTTCTGATCCAGCGCTTCTCCTGTGTAAGAGCAGAATGCAGTCGGAATGCAAAGGGTAGCGCCTGCAGCATCCTGACGAACAAATGCCGGTGAAGTACAATCCCATGCTGTATATCCTCTAGCCTCGAAGGTTGCACGAAGTCCGCCTGAAGGAAAGGAAGAAGCATCCGGTTCACCTTTAATCAGTTCTTTACCGGAAAAGCTCATCAGCACCTTGCCGCTTGGCAGCGGAGAGGTAATAAAGGAATCATGTTTCTCAGCGGTTACACCTGTCAGAGGCTGGAACCAGTGTGTATAATGAGTAGCTCCCTTCTCGATTGCCCATTCTTTCATTTCATGTGCAATCACATCTGCAGTTGCCAGGTCAAGATCTCCGCCTTCTGCAATGATTTTTTTCAGTTTTTTGTAAACGTTCTTGGGAAGACGTTCCTGCATGACTTTGTCATTGAATACGTTTTCACCAAAGATCTCGGCTGCATTTACATATTCTCCCATTTCATTTCTTCCTTTCAGTTCAATAGATTTACGTACGATACCTTTTATGACTGATCAACATACGGATATGTCCGCCGATGCGGGCATCATTGCCTGTGAAAGTCCCGTCATGAAAAGAAAAAGGGGTCCTCAAAAAACATATCAGTTTTTGTAGAACGCCCTTGTTTTACATACGCATATGGAATTTTCATTTCCAACTGCTAATAAGATAACGCAAAAAACTAAAAAAGGCAAGTGATTTTTCGTCCGTTTCCAATATTTTGTACTTTTTGCCAAAAGATCTTCTCTTTCACAAAAAATTTTATCGGATTCGATAAACCACGAACTCATTTGGAGATGCTGTAAAAAAAGCACCGTATCCACACCGGTGTCCGGATGAATACAGTGCTTTTGGAAAACTCAGGCTTTATTTGCAGAGCCAAAGAGTTCGATTTTTTCTCTAACAGTTGCTTTGATTGCTTCTGCACCAGGTGCCAACAGTTTACGCGGATCATATCCCTTGCCCTGCTGATCTTTTCCTTCTTCAATATACTTGCGGGTTGCTGCTGCAAAAGACAGCTGGCACTCGGTATTTACATTGATCTTGGATACGCCAAGGTCGATCGCTTTCTTGATCATATCTTCCGGGATTCCTGTACCGCCGTGAAGTACCAGAGGCATTGCTCCGGTCAGTTTCTGTACAGCATCCAGAGTCTCGAAGCTCAGTCCCTGCCAGTTTGCCGGATATTTTCCATGAATGTTGCCGATTCCTGCTGCAAGCATATCTACACCCAGGTCAGCGATCATCTTACACTCATTCGGATCAGCGCACTCGCCCATTCCAACAACGCCGTCTTCTTCACCGCCGATGGAGCCTACTTCTGCCTCAAGGGAGATTCCTTTTTCCTTGCAGACTGCTACCAGCTCTTTGGTCTTCTCTACGTTCTCATCAATCGGATAGTGAGAACCATCAAACATGATGGAGGAGAATCCTGCCTCAATGCATTTATAGCATCCTTCGTAAGTTCCATGATCCAGATGTAAAGCAACCGGCACTGTGATGTTCAGCTCTTCGATCATAGCTTTTACCATAGCAGCTACGGTTTTGAATCCTGTCATGTATTTTCCTGCTCCCTCAGATACACCAAGGATAACCGGAGAATTCATCTCCTGTGCGGTAAGCAGAATTGATTTTGTCCACTCCAGATTGTTGATGTTAAACTGTCCAACAGCATAGTGACCAGCTTTGGCTTTATCCAACATCTCTTTTGCTGATACTAACATAGCTCAAATAACCTCCTGTGTCTGTTATTGTTAAT
>JALEOU010000039.1 GCA_022766945.1 Fusicatenibacter sp.
TTAATTATCTCTCTTTTATTGTATCACATTCACTCAATTTTTCAAGAAAAATCGCATTTTTCCGCTGAAATCAAGGGATTTTTACCATCGCCCATACGTTTTCTGGCTCAAACGAGAGTTAATTTTCATGGAAGTTCACAACAACTGGAATTTCTGGTGGTTTGAGTTCCGTTGTCAGGACAGCAGTTTTTTGAGTTTTCCGCTGGAAGAACCGCAGGAAATCAGGATAAATGATAAAGGTTTTTATCTGTGCGAAGAAACGTTGGATTGTTTGAAACAAAAAGACGCAAAAACAGCATCCTGTCTTTTTTCCTCGCTGCTTTGTCTGCTTACAAAAGAATACACAGGAATGCAGACTCCGGAAGCAAGGAACAGAGCAGGGATGTTTCGGATGGCAGAACAGTATATTCTTCAAAATTTGCCTACGGCCACAGTAAAGTCCACAGCACAGTATTTGAACGTGAGTGAGCGCACGCTGCTGAATCTGTTTCAGTTCATGCTGGGAATGCCAACGGTGGAGTATATACAGAAACGAAAAATAGATGAAGCGTGCAGACAGCTTTCTTTTGGGGAAAACACAATCGGCGAAATTGCAGAAGATCTGGGATATGCCGATCAGTTTGTGTTTAGCAAGGCATTCAGTAAATATATGGGAATTTCACCGAGTAAATACAGAAAGCAAGAGTATCTTCTGAAATATACTGTTTAGAAATTCTGTTTTAGGGAGCATCATTAAGATATGGAAAAGATTATCGTAGTATTTAAAACCCACCTTGACCTGGGCTTTACAGATCTGGCAGAGAATGTACTGGAGAATTATCGGACACGTTATCTGCCTCAGGCGATGCGGGTAGCCAGGGAAATGAGAGGGGAAAAAGAAGGCTTCGTATGGACGACAGATTCCTGGCTGATTTGGGATTATCTGAATCATGGAGATAATCCTGATATGCTGGAGGACGCAATCAGGCATGGAGAAATCCGCTGGCATGGTCTTCCCTTTACGGTCCATTCAGAACTGATGGATCGAGAGCTTTTTGATTATGGCCTGCATATTTCCGGGGAATTGGATCAAAAATTCGGAAAGCATACAATTGCGGCAAAGCTCACGGATGTGCCCGGGCATACCAGAGGAATTGTGCCGCTGCTTAGCAGAGCAGGAATCCGCTTCTTACATATCGGGGTAAACCCGGCCTCCACGGCGCCGGATGTTCCCGGACTTTTTCGATGGCGGTCAGAGCAGGAAGAGGAAGTAATCGTGATGTATCATCATGACTATGGGCAGATGACCGAAATCGGAAACAGCGGCTGTTGGGTTTATTTTGCACATACGGGTGATAACAGTGGGCCGCAGTCTGCAGAGAGTGTTAGAGAAGCTTACCGGAGTCTGCACGAGAAATATCCGGAAGCGAGATTGGTGGCGGGAACTCTGGAGGATGTGGCATTGGTCGCTTTGACGCAGAGGGAGCAGCTGCCGGTGATTGACGGGGAGATCGGTGATACCTGGATTCACGGGACAGGAAGTGATCCGGGAAAGGTCAGTGCCTATCGGGCACTTCTTCGTCTGGCCCGAACATTGCCGGAAGAAGAGAAAAATATACTATATTGGGAATTGCTTCCGATTCCGGAACATACCTGGGGATTGGATGAGAAAACATGGCTTGGAAAGACCAAGGAAGTGGGATATCTGCTTGGCGAACACGAAAATTTCAGGAGAAAGGAATTTGACGCTGTCCGGAGCACGCCCAAATACCAGCATATGGAAGCCTCCTGGCGGGAGCAGCGTGCTTATCTGGAGAATGCTGTACAGGCACTTCCGGAGGAAAGCAGAGGAAAGGCCCAGGAAGCAATTGCAAGTCACAGCAGACAGCCTCGTGATTTGACAGGCTTTTGTAAGACAGAACCAAATACCATGCTGGATCCTGGCGGCTACAAGGTGGTGGTTAACGATCAGGGCGCAGTCAGTTTTCTGGAAAAGGATGGACGTATTCTGGCAGATTCGGATCATTTACTGGCGAAATTCTGTTATGAAGTATTTTCTGAGAATGAGTTTGAGCGGTTCCGAAAGGAGTATGTAACCTGCAGCGATACCTGGGCGATCGAAAATTTTGGAAAAATCGGAATGTGTCAGGCTATCGACGCTCACCGTATATATGAACCGGAAGCAGACGGCGTTTATCGAAAAGAAAATGAAGTGGTCGTGCGCATGACACTGTCTAAGGAGACGAAAGCACTCTATGGAGGAATGGAGATGCTGGAACTTTCCATGGTCTTTCGGGAAGAACGGGTAGAATTTGATTTCGCCTGGTTTGGCAAGCATGCCAGCCGGATCGCGGAGGCATCCTGGCTGAAATTTGCACCGCCGGAGAACATCAGATATCTGGATAAGCTGGGAGAGCGGATTGCTCCGGATCAGGTAATCAGAGGCGGAAATCAGCGCCTTCATGCAGTGGGAGAAGGTGTGCATTTTGAAACGATGATGCTCACAACCCTGGACGCACCGCTGATAAATCTGGGTGAACCGTCACTGCTTCTTTTTTCTGATGAAAAACCGCCGATAAAAGACGGACTGTGCGTGAATCTGCATAACAACGTATGGGGTACCAACTTTGTGATGTGGTACGAGGAAGATGCGAGATTTCGCTTTGCTTTGGACTTATCAGGCAAACAGGACTGACTTTGAACAGATACAGATAGATAAAAAATAACAGCAATTTATAAAAGGAGACAAGAAATGGGACAGAAAATCAAAAAAGTTTACATTGTGCATCACTCACACACGGATCTGGGATATACAGATCTGCAGGAGCAGGTAATCTTCAATCAGGTCTACAATATCCGGAATGTGGTTGCACTGATCAAAAGAGGATATGAAGAAAACAGACCGGAGAAGGATTTCCGGTGGAACTGTGAAACTTATTACTGTGTAGAACAGTATCTGAAATCTGCATCGGATGCAGAGGCGGAGGACTTTTTCGAACTGGTGAAAAAAGGCAATATCGGTATTTCCGGCAACTACCTGAATTTTAACGATCTGGTGGATGCACAGATGCTGGATCGCAGAACGGCCCGGATGCAGAAGCTTTTCACCGAACACGGATGCCCTGTAAAGACTGCGATGGACGCGGATGTAAACGGTATTTCTCTTGGTATGCGGGATGTCCTGATCAAAAATGAAATTGAATTCCTGTTTATGAATATTCATACCCACCACGGTATGTATCCGCTTTGGCAGAATCAGAAACCTTTCTTCTGGGAAAACAAGGAAGGCGGCAGAATTCTGGTATGGAGCGGAGAGCACTATAATCTTGGCAACGCGCTGGGAATCGTAGCTTCCAAAAATGTAAGTCCTTCAGCAGATGTGGAGATTCCCTCTGAGGCGGTAGAGACGCTGCATAAGAATCTGAACGAGAGCATTGCGGAGTATGAGGACAATGGCTATCCCTATGATTTCTATATCACCAGCGTAAGCGGTGTATTTTCCGACAATGCGCCTGCCAATCCGGGAATTCTTGCCATGGTCAATACCTTCAATGAGCGCTACGGCGATGAAGTATCCCTGCAGATGGTGACACTGCAGGAACTGTATGATAACATCCGGGATCAGGTGGCAGATGCTCCGGTATACCAGGGAACGATGAACGACTGGTGGGGCAATGGCGTAGGAACAACGCCTTATATCGTCAAACATTATAAAGAGGCACTGCGTCTTTCCCATATGTGTGAATGTCTGGAAAAGAAGAGCGGTGTATATAATGAAGAGCTGGCAGAGACTGCGGACGACAATGCACTTTTATACGCAGAGCATACCTGGGGACATTCCGCTACCGTTACCAATCCATACGATACCTGGGTGA
Organism: Fusicatenibacter sp.; assembly: GCA_022766945.1. Taxonomy (GTDB): domain Bacteria; phylum Bacillota; class Clostridia; order Lachnospirales; family Lachnospiraceae; genus Fusicatenibacter. Next base: position 3,855 of record JALEOU010000039.1, read on the forward strand.
CGAATCTGGATATCCGTAAGAACAGCTATGCATCCAAGGCACACGAAGCGAGTGCGATGCGGAAAAATGAGCAGTATCATCTGCTGGGAGATATGCTGCGTTACTATAACCTGAAGGGACAAGTGAAGGCTGTTTCCATGAGCAGCCAAAAGAGCGTACAGCTGGTAGAATTTTATATTGAGACACCCAGCATGTCCGGCATTAAAATAACAGATTTAAAGACGGGCGAGGAAGTTTTGCCGGTACAGCTTTCCGGACATCCAAGAGGTGTGCTGGTAAGTTTTCTGTCGGAGTTTGAACCTCTGGAGGAAAAACTGTTTTCCTATGAGGAGCAGTCTGTGAAGGAAAAGCCGCTGTTTAGCCGTACTGCATGGGTAGGCGCGGAGCGGGTGCGCGACATCGTAAATAATTATGATCCGGAATCCTATAAGCTGCCCTATATGCTGGAAAATGACTGGTTCCGTATCTGTTATGAGGTCGGAGCAGGAATTACCTCCTTCTACAATAAAAAGAGCAATACGGAAATGCTGAAAAAAGGACTGGAGAGCTTCTTCACGCCGATTTATGAGAGAACGGAAATCCGCAAAGGTGTTTATTCGGAAAGAAGTGTACTGGGGCGCAACATCCGGGGACTGCACGCTAAGCAGTATCAGGGCGAACTGAAAGATATTGCTATTCGGGATCATGGCCCCGTGTTTGACCGGATCGAGCTGACCTTTGATCTGGAAGGAACATATCACAGCAGCGTGATTATCCGGATGTATCGGCATCTGCCAAAGATCGATTTTACGCTCCGGATCGCAAAAACGCTGAGTGAAGATATTGAGAGCGTATACCTGCCGCTGTCTCTTGATCTTCCCGGAAGCAGTGTCTATATTCATAACGGCGGAGTAGCGATGCGGCCCGGTATCGATCAGCTGCCAGGCAGCAATATGGAATACTACATTGCGGATCAGGGTCTGCTGTATCAGGGAGAGCAGGAGAGCGTGCTGATCAACACATTGGACACTCCGCTGATTTATATGGGAGAGATGAAGAGCCATCCGATTGTGCTGTGTGACAACAAAGAAGAGAATAATCACCGGCCTGTATACAGCTGGGTGATGAACAACACCTGGGAGACGAACTTCAAAATGGATCTTTCCGGTTTCGGGGAATTCATGTATTCTCTGGAGCTGCGCGAAGGAACTTCTTTAGAGGATAATCTCAGCAAACTGGTGGAAAACGATATGGAATGTGCGTCCTTTATCACAAAATAAGGCCAGGTGATGATAACGGCTGTGCGGTGTGGTCAACATAAAACCCCTGCATGGCCGTTTGACATCCTGTTCGGCCTCTGTACTTTAGAGGGTCAGACCCGTACGCCTCAGAGATCACATTGTAAAAACAGACAGCAAAAACTTGATTGCGGCAGGAGATTGTATTACAATTTTTGTGAAAAGGAGGGGAAAAGGCGCATGTGGTTTTGGGGTTTTCTGTTTTGCTGTGATCTTATGACGCCTGTTCTTATGATTGTTGCGGGCAGAATGATGTGGAAGCATTGTCCGAAGGATGTGAACGGAGTACTGGGCTACCGAACGAAGCGTTCCATGAAAAACAGGGACACCTGGAAATTCGCTCATGAGTATTGCGGAAAACTCTGGTGGTTTATCGGGTGGGTTAGTTTCGTACTTTCAGTATTGATACAGATTCCATTTTGTCATAGTAATGAGAATGTGATCAGCATTATGGGAGTCACTCTCTGCAGCGTCCAATGCATTCTTCTGGTGGGAACGATTTTTCTGACGGAACGGGCGCTGAAGAAAAAGTTTGATGAGAATGGAAGGCGCAGAGATTGCTCTTCTGACGGCGAAGAATAGAAAGATGACAGAAGCGGAGGTTTATGATGAAATATCAATTTTGGGGATGGGAGCAGGCGAATGCTCCGGCGCTTACAGATGAATATCAGGGGATACAGACACCGCGTGATCTATATGAGTCTCTCTCGGAAATCTGGTGCGCGGATACCTGCGCACCGAGACTGAGATCCAACTGGACACCGAATAACAAAACGCTGGGACAGTGTTCAATTACCGCCTTTTTGGCGCAGGACATTTTTGGCGGCAAGGTGTATGGCATACTGCGTCCCGGCGGAAATTATCATTGCTATAACGTGATCGGTGACTGCCGGTTCGATCTGACCAGTGAACAGTTCGGGGAGGAAGTTCTGAACTATGAAGGAAATCCGGAGCAGTTTCGGGAAGTTCATTTTGCAAAAGAAGAGAAACGCCTGCGCTATGAATATCTGAAAGAAGAACTGAAAAAAAGGTGTGCCAAAAAAGCTGATGAGAGAGGATAAAAACGAGATCAGATGGGATAAGCTTCTGAAAATCCGCACAATGGGACGGGATGTCATTCCATTGGCATTGAATACGATCAGCGGATTTATGAAAAAGTCGTGGAAATTCTGCAGAAAGTGATTTTCCGAATTCTGGATTCTTATTATGTGAAACCAAGAGCAATCCGGCTTTTCTTCTACTATCCGTCGGATGAATATCTTTCCTGCCTGATGACGGTGGATGAGCTGCTGTTTCTGGATGAGATTGAATGCCGGGATCTGTTTTCGGGGGACGATCCGAGGGAACGGATTGTAATATTTGAGCTACCCTGACTTTTATGACCGATCAGGCAACAGAACATTACAAAAATCAGAAGATGATGTACGGTTTGGTTGGTGGAAAGCAGGAAAACTCCCGCTTATAATGAGAAAAAAGAAATTACCCGGGTATATTGTGAGTGATACAGCCGGGTAAGGCGGGAGGATGTAAGAGATGATTTTAAAATTACTGAAAGTCACAGGAATCGGTCTGGCGGCGATTTTGCTGCTTTTTCTGATTGTCATCATGGTTTTTAGCTATCGCAATCTTCATTGGTGGGAAAAGGATATGAGGAAGATCGAAAAGCTGGGAGTCAGGGAAAAACAGGTGACGCTTCCAGGGGGACAAGTGATCAACTATGGGGAGCTGGAAGGAGACGGCCCTGCTCTGCTGCTGCTCCACGGACAGATGGCTGCCTGGGAAGAATATGCAGGCGTGATTCCGGAGCTTGGCAAAAACTGGCATATTTATGCGGTGGATCTGTATGGACACGGGGAATCTTCCCATGAGGCAGAACTCTATTATCTGGATGTGAATGGAGAGGATCTGATCTGGTTTATTCAAAATGTGATCGGCAGGGAAACTGTGATCAGCGGGCATTCCAATGGCGCGCTGCTGGCTGCCTATGTTGCCGCATACGGCGGAGATCTGGTAAAGGGAGTTGTGCTGGAAGATCCTCCGGTATTCTCAACGCAGGGTGAGAACTGGGAAAACAGTTTTGCTTATCTTGATACCTATCAGCCTTTGCACGAGTATCTTTCTTCGGAGCAGACAGAATGCTGGCCGGCATATTATCTGAGACACTGTTACTGGGGCCAGCTGTTCATGAAAAACGCCATGCCCGGGATCGCCTCCTATGCGCAGAAATACAGCGAGAAACATCCGGGAAAGGAAGTAAAGATTTTCTTTCTCCCTGAAAGTATTACACGCATTTTTCACTATGTCACACAGTATGATCTGCTTTATGGTGAACACTTCTATGATCTGACCTGGAACCATGGTGTGGCACAGGAACAGATACTTTCTGATATTGAGGTTCCCTGCATCTATCTCCATGCAAAGGAAGGGATCTCTGATACCGGTGTTTATCTGTGTGCTGCTTCAGAGGAGCAGGCAAAAAGAGCCGCTGCTCTGATCGGTGGCAATTGCCGTCTGGTGGAAACAGCGACCAGCGATCATGCGATTCATGATGTGCACAAAGAACAATATCTCGAGGTGATCAACAGCTTTATCCGGGAGGGTTAGAACAAAATGCTGAGTGAAAATATTGCAATGCTGCGAAATCTGAAGGGGTATTCTCAGGAAGAGGTGGCGGAAAAAATCGGAATCTCCAGACAGGCTTATGCGAAATGGGAAAAAGGGGAGACCATTCCGGATGTGGACCGCTGCCAAAAGCTTGCCGATCTTTATGGAACCACGATCGACGCGCTGCTGAAAAGCGCAGGAAAAGTTGGAAAGACAGCATTGTCTCCCGGACCGAAGGGAAAACATATCTTTGGAACGGTGAAAGTCAATGACCGGGGTCAGATTGTACTTCCCAAAGCGGCCAGAGAGCTGTTTGATATCAAAAAGGAGGATGCGCTGGTGGTCCTTGGAGATGAAACGGAGGGAATTGCCCTCATCAAAGCGGAGGTGTTTGAAGAGAAGCTGAATCAGATTCTGGGCTGTTCAAAGATACAGGCCGGGGAGTGAAAAAAATCACATTTCCCGGGGGATGCAGATAATCAGGGAGGTGTTGTTTATGGGAGTACGGATTGAAACGGTATTGGGAGATATTACGAAAGTAACGGATGTGGAAGCGATTGTCAATGCGGCGAACAGGAGTCTGCTTGGAGGAGGCGGCGTGGATGGAGCCATTCACCGTGCTGCGGGCTCGGAACTGGTAAAGGAGTGCAGAACACTGCACGGCTGTGAGACGGGAGAGGCGAAGATTACAGGTGCCTATCACCTGCCGTGCAGGTATGTGATTCATACTGTGGGACCGATCTGGCGCGGCGGGCAAAATGGAGAGCCGCAGGCGTTGGAAAATGCATATCGGAATTCTCTGCAGGTGGCGGTAGATCATGGAATCCGGACGATTGCCTTTCCATCCATTTCTACGGGTGTGTACCGGTATCCGGTGGAGCAGGCAGCCGTGATCGCGGTAAGAACGGTGAAAGAATTTTGCGAAGAACACGAAGGAAAGTTGGATCTTGTGCGTTTTGTCTTATTTCATGAGGATGTCCTTTGGGTTTATGAGCGTGCAAACAAGGAGTACTGATCAGGTGGCATTGGAATGAAAGGTTGAATGGTACAGGGTTTTATTCGGAATAACAATGGGCTTGAATAGCAAGAGAGGTGAATTTTTGTAGGAGAGACAGGGGAAAGTGTTGAAAAAGTTTTGTGATACGATTACAATATATTAAAATGAATTGGAAAAAGTGTGATGCGGCTTAAGAGTACGGGTTGGAAATGATGTTTGTTATAGCCGTTAAGCTGAGAGAAGAAAGGAGGAGCATGATACCAGCCCATACAGATTATCGAAATAAGTTGGAATGGATATACTAAAGAGGGGGAATTATTAGAAGTGAAAAAAATATCAAAGATAATATGTATGTTATTTATGATCGTTATGGCTGTTTTCTTTTTTGGATTTATTAAAGACTTGGATAAGGCATTAGATTTAAAAAATATATTGGTGTTTTTATCAGATAATAAAAGTAGTCTATCATTAATGGCCCAAAAAGTAATATTGACTTTATATTTATTAGTTATGCTTTGTATACCTATTTGTATTACAGAATCGAAATCTTTGCCATATTTATGTTACAGTTCAGCCAGGTAGCAAATGAAGAGAAACCAAAACAGGCCAGTCAGGAAAAAACTGGCCTCCCTTCATGTAGCTCCACAATACTCTGGAAGATTTTTTTGCCTCTTCGTTTCACGGTCTCTATGAAACTCATGA
>JALEOU010000054.1 GCA_022766945.1 Fusicatenibacter sp.
CCTTGTCTTCTTCCGATGCTCTTTTATAGGAGGGAGTTTCCACAAACAAAGCTGTCAGCTCCCCGAAAAATACACTGGAAAGACTTGCTGCTGTCTGTATGATTCTGGCATTGGAAGGAGATGTGGACAAACATACCAGGATATGTTCTTTTTCCCTGAATTCACTTGATAATTGTTCCTGCATTGGATCATTTCCCCCTGCATATTCTTCTTTCTGAGGTCCAGTATAACGCTCTCTTTCTTTTCTTACAAGAAAAAACACCGAATCACTTTTGATATCGAAAGCGATTCGGTGCATTTTTAGTCCCATAGCTGATGAAATTTGGCTTTTACGATCACATCGATCCCGCGATCCACAAAAACACCACAGATTCCAAATCCCAGCAATACCACTGCTACAGTCATTATATCTCTCATAACAGCTCCCCCTTCCATCCGAAAAGACAGTTTCCCATCTTTTCGTTTCCGCTGTTTTTTTCAGAATAACATCGGAGCTGTTAAGCAAGTATTATGACTTTTTCTGTCGCATTAAAGTTTTATAAAGATTTTCAGGCAGGAACTTTTCTTCTTTTTTTGCTTATGTAATCTTTATACAATCTTTATATTCTTTGTATGACCTTAATACCGTCTTTATTCTGACTTCTATATAATGGTCTTGTCCAAAAGGAAAGGGCCGGAAGTAATCAAACGAACCATTTCGGCCACAGAAAGGATTTCTTCTATGTTTTCGCTAAAATATCGGGCACACCACATTTCACCTATGAAAATTATTTTTTTCGGATATCTTTTGATTATCTTTGCAGGCACCTTACTGCTGTGTCTTCCCTGCGCCACAAAAGGAGACGGCGGAACCTCTCTTTCGGATGCTCTTTTCACTGCCACATCGGCCACCTGTGTTACCGGCCTGATTCGTTTTGACACTTATACGCACTGGACTTTATTCGGACAACTGGTCATTCTGGTCCTGATCCAGGTTGGGGGACTTGGGTTTATGACTTTTGCGATCTCTCTGATTTCCCTAACAAACCGAAAAATCGGACTGAATTCACGCTATATCATGCAGAGCTCTATTTCAGCTCCCCAGATGGGTGGCATTGTGCGCATGACGAAATTCATTGTATTTGGGTCTCTTCTTTTTGAAGGCCTTGGTACACTGCTCCTTAGCTTTGCTTTCTGTCCGCAGTACAATTTAGGCAAAGGCCTTTATTTCGCATTATTCCATGCAGTTTCCGCCTTCTGCAATGCCGGTTTTGATCTTATGGGGGCGCAAAGTGAGTTTTCCTCTCTGACCGGTTATGTCGGAAATTGGTATGTAAATCTGATTATTATGATCTTAATTGTAGTCGGTGGTCTTGGCTTCTTTGTCTGGCAGGATCTGGTGCAGCATAAGTTCCATTTCAGGAAACTGCGTCTGCACAGCAAAATTGTTCTTTCCACCACGATAACTCTGATCCTGGCCGGTGCCGTTCTCTTCTATCTTCTGGAGCTTCCGGGAGACAGTCTTGATGGAATGACAGTGCATGAAAAAATTCTCGCAAGCCTTTTTCAGTCTGTCACGGCGCGTACTGCAGGATTTAATACGCTGGATCTTAGCGGCTGTACGGAATCCACCCAGTTTCTGCTGATCATGCTGATGATGATCGGAGGCTCTACCGGTTCCACCGCAGGCGGAATAAAGACAACCACTTTCCTGGTCCTTCTTTTTTCGATTGCTTCAACATTCCGACAGAAAAAGTCCATCGAATTATTCGGCAGAAGACTGGAGGACGGTGCGATTCGTACGGCATGCTGTATCTTCATGAGTTATCTGAGTGTGACGCTGGTTGTCACGCTGCTGATATCCAGTGTGGATCATCAGCCATTCCTTACCTCGTTATTCGAGACCGTATCCGCCGTGGGTACCGTTGGACTTTCCCTTGGAATTACACCCACCTTATGTACATTGTCCAAACTGCTGCTGGCAGCACTGATGTTTTTCGGAAGAGTGGGATCTCTGACGATTCTGCTGGCATTTACCTCAGATCGTCGGAAGCAAAGTTCGATGCTGCCTGTGGAAAAAATACAGCTTGGTTAGAAAGGAGTGGGGGATTATTTCCCCGATATATACATATGAAATCAGTATTAATGATAGGAATCGGAAGTTTTGGTTATGTAATGACAGAAAAGCTGCTGGAAGAGGGTAACGACGTGCTTGTCGTAGAAAAAAATGAAGCACGTGCTGACGCCGCTGTCAGTCTGGTTCAGAATATTCAGATCGGAGATGCATCCAGTGAACGTTTCCTGCAGACTTTGGGTGTCCGGAATTTTGATATGTGCGTCATCGCAATCGGAGATGATTTTGCCACTGTTCTTGAGATCACCGTTCTCCTGAAAGATCTGGGAGCGAAATTTATTCTGGCACGCGCAAGCACAGATGTACACAAAAAGCTTCTTCTCCGCAACGGCGCTGACCGTGTGGTATTCGCGGAACGGGAACTGGCAGAACGTCTGGCCGTAAAATACGGCTCCAGAAACATTTTTGATTATATTGAGCTGACGCCTGAGGTTTCCATCTATGAAATTGCAGTGCCTCCTTCCTGGTACGGGAAAAGCATTCTGCAGAAATCAGTGCGAACGGCATATCATATCTGTATTCTGGCCACCAAGCAGGGAGATGAAATTTTCCCTCTGCCGCATCCTGATCACGTCTTTTCCGCAAAGGAGACTATCATGGTTATGGGATCCCAGGAAGATGTCAAAGCGCTCACAAAACTTCGATAGACAATGGCTTTGACTTTTTTTCTCTTAAAGCATATAATCAGAAAGATGTAAAATAGCAGAGATTTTACCACTAAGGAGGTTTCCCTCATGACAAACAACAAACCGCTGATACTAATCGTAGAGGATGATTCTGCAATCCGGAACCTGATTGCCACGACTCTGGAAACTCAGAATTATAAATATCATCTGGCCAGAAACGGCTCCCAGGCAATCAATGAAGCGGTTACCAGTTGTCCCGACATTATTCTGCTGGATCTTGGCCTTCCGGATATGGACGGCATGGACGTAATACGCAAAATACGATCCTGGTCCAATGTTCCGATCATTGTCATCAGCGCGAGAACAGAAGAAAAAGATAAAATCGATGCTCTTGATACCGGTGCAGATGATTATCTGACCAAACCGTTTTCTGTGGAAGAATTACTGGCAAGGCTTCGGGTAACACTCCGTCGCTTAAGTTACGCCCAGTCAGAATCAGAGAACAACAATTCTGTTTATAAAAATGGAGGTTTAATCATCGATTACGCCGCAGGATGTGCCTCCCTGGACGGTGCAGAACTCCATCTCACTCCAATTGAATATAAACTGCTGTGTCTCCTTGCAAAGAACACTGGAAAAGTACTGACTCATACATACATAACCCAGAAAATCTGGGGAAGCTCCTGGGATAATGACGTGGCTTCCCTTCGGGTATTTATGGCCTCCCTGCGAAAAAAACTGGAGACAGATACCGCACATCCGCGTTATATTCAGACGCATGTCGGAATTGGATATCGGATGCTGCGCATCTGAAATTTCTTATATAAAAAGGATATCGGCTGACCCTGTATGGTTCCGATATCCTTTTTTATATCATTTCCGGCTGGAATCACTGCAGTAATACATCATTTTATGCCATTTTGCTCCTCCATGGGTGGAATCTGACACCCCGATATACTGATATCCCAGTTTTCCATAGAACGGAATCATATGGTCTTTGCAAGTCAGGACCACAGCCGTCTTCCGGCGCTCGCAGGCACTCTGTATCATATACCGCATCAGGGCCGCACCCATACCTGTTTTCTGATAATCAGGATCCACATCCAATCCAAAAATCATCTGATAGGGACCCTCCGGATTATGCAGTTCTGTATCATGATACATCTCATCCACCAGATCATCTGTATCTGCACAGCAGCCATTGCAGAATCCTGCAATTCTTCCATCCTCGGTCTCCGCTACAAAAAAGCTCCCGCTGCAGCTCTCATACCGCTCAACAAAATCCTCATATCCTGCCGCTTCCGCTGCCGGAAAACAGCGTGCTTCCACTTTGGCAACATTCTTCAGATCTTTTTCCTGTACCGGACGAATCTGGTAAATAACCCTGTTCAGTTCCCTCATCGAAGATCCTCCATCAATCCATCAATCACAGCCTTTATCGTCCCCTCGTGGAACGGATTATCAAGTCCAGCTGTTTCCAGTAATTCAAAATATCCCCTGCTTCCGCCAGCCTGACACAGTCGATAATAGTCCTTCCATGCTTTGGCAAAGTCCTCCTTTGCTCTTCCATAAAACTGAAACGCACAAATCTGTGCCAGGGCATAATCAATGTAATAAAACGGAAAGAGGAAGATATGCTGTTTTTGCATCCAGAATCCACCTTCTTCCAGAAACGGATGACCATCGTAATTTCTCCATGGCATATAATTCACTTCCAGCTCATGCCATACCTGCCGCCGTTCTTTTGCTGTCATCTCCGGATTTTCGAATACCCGGTGCTGGAACTCATCCACACATACCATGTACGGAATCACTTCCAGCCCGTTCATGAGATGAGCATACCGGTAGTCATCCGCCTTTTCTCCAAAGAACCATTCCATCCATGGGTACGCAAAATGTTCCATACTCATGGAATGAATCTCCGCAACCTCACTGGTAGGGAAAATCATCTCCATCAGAGGAACCTTTTTTGCTGCCGTATATGCCTCAAAGGCATGGCCTGCCTCATGGGTCAGAACGTCCACATCTGCACTTGTGCCGTTAAAATTTGAAAAAATAAACGGCGCCTTGTGCAGAGGAAGGAAGGTACAGTAGCCTCCGGGCCGTTTTCCTGGTCTGGTCTCCAGATCAAACAATTCGTGTTCTGCCATGAAATCAAAGAACTCTCCCGTCTCCGGTGAAATTTCATGATACATTTTCTGTGCAAGAGCCACCAGTGTCTCCTTGTCACCATTCGGAACTGCGTTGCCGTCAGGGAAAATCAATTCCTCGTCATAATAATGCAGCTGGTCCACACCCAGGCGTTTTTCCTGTTCTTTTCGAAGCTTTTCGCATACCGGAACAATCACTTCTTTGACTTTGGAACGGAACTTTGCCACATCTGCCGCATTGTAGTCATATCTTCCGTAGCTCAGATAAATAAAATCAATATAGGACTCAAATCCAAGCTTCTTTGCCATTTCCACACGCAGTGCGACCAGTTTATCGTAGAGCTCATCCAGCTCACCGGAGATTTTCTCGTACAGATCCCCCCAGGCCATCATAGCTTCCTTTCGCTCCCTGCGGTCAGTGCTTTGCATATGCTTCAGAAGACCGTAAAAATTGCATTCTTCTCCCCGAAACATGGTGGAGGCTGTCGCGGATACTTTGGAATACTGCTGCGTCAGATCCGCTTCTCTTACCATATCTTCCACAATACATTCATCTGCAAGCTTCTGGCGCATTTCCATATTTCTGATAAAAAAAGACCCAAATTCCTCCTCGAAATCAATTCGGTAAGGGGAATTAAGAATCACTTTCTCCGCCTGCTGGTCCAGAATTGTAATTTGGGGTATTTCCTGGTTCAGATACTGAATCTCCTGCTCATAAAACGGATCTCTGGTATCCGCTGTATACCGGATATTCGCAATCTCCGCCATAGTGTACCAGTCTTCCTCTTTCTTTTTCTGGTCCAGAAAGAGTTCCCGCATCCTCTGGTAGCTGGATGCTTTTTTCAGTTCCTCAATATACTCTTTTTTCCCGCTCTGAACTGCTTCCATGTCTGGCCGCAGATATTGCATTTTTGAAAACTTTTCCATAAAACTGCATGTTTCCCTTCTGTTTATTTTTCATTCGCATCAATTGCCTTTAATTCCTGATAGAGACGGCTTGCCGGAAGACCTACCACATTATAATAATCTCCGCGAATTCCCCGGATATATTTTGTACCAAAGTCTGTCTGTATTCCATATCCTCCGGCCTTATCCGCCCATTCGGGAGTCTTTTGCTCCTTTCCTTTGGATGGATAAATGTATTCGAGAATCTCCTCTTCGGACATTGGAAAAAATTCCACATCGGTCTGTTCATGAAAGGTTTTGCTCTGCCATACACCCTGCTTTTTCCACATCAGTGTCACCCCGGTAAATACCTGATGAACTGCTCCGGAAAGCATTCGGATCATCTTTGCTGCCTCTTTGTCATCTGCTGGTTTTCCTAGAATTTTTCCAGCATATGCAACCACGGTGTCGGCTCCGACTACGATATCCACACCATCCGTTCTGGAAGCAACATCCTCACACTTCTGTCTGGAAAGCTCTTCTACCACAAGTGCCGGATCGGTATGTGTTACATGCTCTTTCACTTCGGACGGACACACCGTACAGTGAAGCCCCATCTGCCGCATCAGCATAGCTCTTCTTGGGGATCCTGATGCCAGTATGATATTTCTCATCTTTTAGTCTCTCCTTTTCTTTGCCCTTCGCTTTCCGGATGTCTCTTAATAGACTGACACCCTCATGACAGCCTCTCCTTAAAGTCTTCATAGGAGAATCGGCGAATGACCCGGCAGCAGCCGCTGCCATCCCGATATACAATGGAAGGCAGCGGCATTCCGTTGAACGTATTTGTTTTTACCATCGTGTACAGCGCCATATCCTCAAATACCAGATTACTGCCCTCCACAAGCGGTTCATCAAAGGAATAGTCGCCAATCACATCCCCTGCAAGACAGGTAGGACCGGCAAGCCGGTAAGTATACGCTTTCTCATTTGGTGCTCCGGAGTTTTTCAGCGGCGGACGATATGGCATTTCCAGCACATCCGGCATATGACAGGCAGCAGATGCATCCAGGATTGCAATCCGGATCTGGTTTTCCACCACATCCAGCACTCTGGTGACAAGCTCACCTGCATTTAACACAACAGCCTCCCCGGGTTCCAGATATACCTGCACGCCGTACGTATCATGGAAATGACAGATCACGCGTACCAGTGTTTCGATATCATAATCTTCCCTGGTAATATGATGCCCTCCTCCGAAATTTACCCATTTCATTCCAGAAAGATACTTCCCGAATTTTTCCTCAAATGCTCTGGCTGTCACTTCCAGCGCATCTGAATTTTGCTCACACAGTGTGTGAAAATGAAGGCCATCCAAAAGTGGAAGGTATCTCTCATCAAAATCATCCCGTTTTGTCCCCAGACGTGAGCCCGGAGCGCAGGGATCATAAATCGCATGTCCCTCCTGAGTGGAGCATTCCGGGTTCACCCGAAGCCCCACCGATTTTCCCGCAGCTTTTATCCGCATCCCATATTTCTCCAGCTGTGAAAGGGAATTGAAAACGAAGTGATCTGCATATTGCAGCAACTCTTCCATTTCATCCTCCCGATAGGCCGGAGAAAACACATGTGTCTCACCGCCAAATTCTTCGAAACCTAGTCTGGCCTCATAGATCCCGCTGGCCGTCGTACCTGCCAAATATCCTCGAAGCAGAGGATATACTGAAAACATAGAAAACGCTTTCTGTGCCAGCAGGATTTTACATCCGGTTCGCAAAGATACGGATTTTAAAATCTCAAGATTATGCCGCAGCCGGTTTTCATCCACCAGAAAATACGGTGTGCGAATTTCCATTCCCCCACTCATCAGTCCACCATTTTCGGATCATCCTGAATCTGCCAGGGCAGTCCCCACCGGTTCAGCGCTTCCATGTACGGGTCCGGATCAAATTCTTCTACTGTAAAAACACCCGGCTGATTCCACCTGCCGGTTACCAGCATCATGGCACCGATCATCGCAGGGACTCCTGTTGTATAAGAAATTGCCTGAGATCCCACTTCCCGATAACATTCCTGATGATCGCAGACATTGTAAATATAAGCGGTTTTCTCTTTTCCATCCTTTTTTCCTGAAAAGATACATCCGATGTTGGTTTTTCCAACCGTGCGCGGACCAAGCGTTGCAGGATCCGGAAGCAATGCCTTGAGGAACTGGATCGGTACGATCGAATGTCCTTCAAACTCCACCGGTTCCGTGGACAGCATACCCACGTTCTCAAGACATTTCATATGTGTCAGATAGCTTTGTCCAAAGGTCATGAAAAACCGAATTCTCTGTACACCCGGAATATTTTTTGCCAGCGATTCGATTTCCTCATGGTGGAGCAGATACATGTCTTTTCGTCCTACCTGATCAAATTCATACTCCCGCTTGATACTCATGGCAGGTATCTCAACCCAGTGTCCGTTTTCCCAGTAGGAACCGGGAGCAGATACTTCACGAAGGTTGATTTCCGGATTAAAATTCGTTGCAAAGGGATAACCATGATCACCGCCGTTGCAGTCAAGAATATCAATGGTATCTATCTGATCAAAAAGGTGTTTCTGTGCATAAGCACAATAAGCCTGCGTAACACCCGGATCAAATCCGGAGCCCAGAAGTGCAGTCAGACCCGCCTTCTCGAATTTTTCCTTATAAGCCCACTGCCAGGAATAATCAAAGTAAGCGGAAAATCCTTCTTCCCGGCAGCGTTTTTCATAAACTTCACGCCATGATGGTGTCGTGATGTCTTCTGGCTCATAGTTCGCAGTATCCATATAATTTACACCGCATTCCAGGCAGGCATCCATGATCGTCAGATCCTGATAAGGAAGTGCTATATTCATGACCAGATCCGGCTGTACTTTTTTGATCAGTGCAACCAGTTCTTCTACCTTGTCAGCGTCTACACGGGCAGTGGTAATCTTCGTACAAGTGGTACCCTCCAGTTTTTCTTTCAAAGCATCACATTTTGCTTTCGTGCGGCTGGCGATACAGATCTCCTCAAATACTTCGCTGTTCTGACAGCATTTCTGGATTGCAACGCTGGCAACTCCACCACATCCGATCACTAAAACTCTTGCCATTTTCATATCCTCCTCATCTGTTTTATTCTTTTCTTTCTCGTCTGTCTCCGTCATCCAGTGCAAGAAGCATTTCTCTTACAATTTTACAGGCAGCTGCTGTGGAACTGCCTGTCGGATCGTAATGCGGACTGAGTTCATTTGTATCACATCCGACAATTCTGGCTCTGCTGCATACCAGAACCGCTGCCCTTCGAAGCTCGTCAAAGCTAACTCCTCCCGGTTCCGGAGTGCCCGTTCCAGGAAAAACACCAGGATCCAAGACATCCAGATCCAGTGTAAAATACACCGGTTTCCCTTTCAGCGCATCCAGCGTTTCGTCCAACCCCCTGAAATCAAATCTGTGCATCTTCACATGCTCTTTTCCCCACCGGAATTCCTCTCTCTCCCCCGATCGGATTCCAAACTGGTGAATTTTTCCATCACCGATCAGATCATGACACCTGCGAAGCACACAGGCGTGAGACAGCTTTGTTCCCAGATACTCGTCCCTGAGATCCGCATGGGCATCAAAATGAATAATTTCCACATCCGGATAAGCAGCAGACACTGCGCGGAAGGCTCCCAATGTTACCAGATGTTCTCCTCCAAGCAGAAACGGACGTTTTCCGGCTTCCAGAATCTCCTTTGTACGTTCACGAATCTGTTCCAGCGCAAAATTGGTATCTCCAAAACAAAGTTCCAGATCACCGACATCCAACACTGCTGCGTCCTCCAGATCCAGGTCCTGATAAGGACTATAGCTCTCAATCCCAAAAGACTCCCTTCGGATTGCCGAGCTTCCAAAACGGGTTCCCGGACGGTAGGATGTGGTCGAATCAAACGGAGCTCCAAACAGTACCGTTTCCGCCTTTTCAAAATCGGTATCACAGCATAAAAAAGTTTCTATATTTTTATTCAACATCTTTCAGCATCTCCTCCACATACGCAGGAATATAGAACGCACCCTTATGCAGCATTGTTGTATAATAATCACATTTCAGCCCCCGCAGATTCCATCTCGTATCATTCAGATCTTTCAGAGGATGATATTTCTTGGAGGCGAATCCAAACAGCCAGTGGCCCGAGGGATAGGTGGGAATATGTGCCTGATACACCCGGCTGATCGGAAAGGATTCCACGATATTCTTATGTGTCCTCTGACAGGCAGCCGCATCTTCCGCATAGTAAGGACTCTCATGCTGGTTCACCAGGATACCGTCCTCCCGAAGAGCTTTGTAGCAATTTCCGTAAAACTCTTTTGTAAAGAGTCCTTCTCCCGGTCCGAAGGGATCCGTAGAATCCACAATAATCAAGTCATAGGCATTTTCCTTTGAGCGTACATACCTGAGACCATCTTCATAGTGAATCGAAAGTCTTGGATCATCCAGACGGCATGCCGTTTTCGGAAGATATTTTTTGCAGACCTCTACCACCAACGCGTCAATTTCCACCATATCAACATGCCGGATTTCCGGATATCTTGTAAGTTCCCGGATCACGCCACCGTCCCCGGCCCCGATCACCAGTACGTCTTTGACATCAGGATGCACTGCCATGGGCACATGTGTGATCATCTCATGATAAATAAACTCATCTTTTTCTGTCAGCATCATGTATCCGTCCAGCACAAGAAAACGTCCGAATTCCGGTGATTCAAATACATCAATTCTCTGATACTCACTTTTGCCGCTGTACAGCTGTCGATCAACCCGAATTGACAATCTAACGTTTGGTGTATGTTCCTCAAAAAACCAGAATTCCAATTCAAATTCCTCCTTTTATAACGTTCAGGCGCAGGATTTTCGGGTCTTCCGGACCGGTCATGCTGCATCCTTTTGCCTTCGCATATTGAATATACTCCAGAATTTCCCTGGTGATCATCTCTCCCGGCGCAAGGATTGGAATACCGGGCGGATAACACATCACAAATTCACTGCAGATACGGCCTTCCGTCTCCATCAGGGGAAGCATTTCCTTTTCTGCATAGAATGCTTCTTTCGGGGAAGCTGCTACGATGGGATCAATGTATTCCTGCTGCATCATGCCGGTTTTATCACTGGAATAACGCCGCTTGATTTCCGAGAGTGCACCAACCAGCCGTTCCAAATCCAGTCCACGATCTCCGATCGAAAGATAAGCAAGCACATTGCCCAGATCACCGAACTCAATCTGAATATTATACTCATCCCGCAGGATATCATACACTTCGATTCCGGCAAGCCCGATCTCCAGTGTATGTATGGAAAGCTTGGTGACATCAAAGGCAAAAACACTGTCACCATTGACAAGCTCACTGGAGAAAGCATAATAGCCTCCGATGTGATTAATTTCCCGCCGCGCATATTCTGCCATCTCAATGACTCTGGCAAATGCTTCTTTGCCCCGAAGTGCCAGATTTCGCCTGGAAATATCCAGGCTCGACAGTAAAAGATAAGAACCGCTGGTCGTCTGGGTCAGGTTGATAATCTGGCGGACATATCCGGCAGACACACCCGGACCGGCAAGCAGAAGCGAACTCTGGGTCAGGCTTCCGCCTGACTTATGCATGGATACCGCTGCAAGATCCGCGCCTGCTGCCATCGCTGAAACAGGTAAATTCTCTCCAAAATAAAAGTGTGTGCCATGCGCCTCATCCGCCAGAGCGAGCATACCGTGTTCATGAGCGAGCGCGGCAATCCTTTTGATATCGGAACAAATTCCATAATAGGTCGGATTATTCACAAGCACTGCCTTCGCATCCGGATTCTCCCGAATCGCTCTTTTCACATCCTCCACACGCATACCAAGAGGAATCCCCAGCTTTTCATCGCTGGCAGGATCCACATACACAGGGATCGCACCGCAAAGCACCATCGCTCCCATGACACTGCGGTGTACATTTCTCGGCAGAATAATCTTTTCTCCCTGCTTCACCGCAGAAAGGACCATCGCCTGCACCGCCGAAGTCGTTCCTCCAACCATCAGAAAAGCATAGGCCGCGCCAAAAGCTTCCGCCGCAAGTTCCTCTGCCTCACGAATCACAGATACAGGGTGACACAGATTATCCAGCGGTTTCATGGAATTGACATCCATACGCACACATCTCTCTCCCAAAAGCTCTGAAAGCTCCGGATTTCCACGCCCCCGTTTGTGTCCCGGTACATCAAAAGGTACCACCCGTTTCTTTTCGAATTTCTGCAGCGCCTCGTAGATCGGCGCTCTCTCCTGTGAAAGCATATCGTTTGCCTCCTGTTTTCTTCATAAGCAGTTCCCCGCATTCACAGTCCGTGTATCCGCGCCCTGCTTTATGGCTTTTTTGCGGAACTTTCTTAATATACATTCCTTCCGCTGAAGATTTCTATCATTTCCCTGCGAAGATTATCCATGATTTCCAACCGAATCTTTGGAGGAAGTTCATAGACATCTGTTTTAAACAGATAATTCTGCAGATCAATCTCTTTGAGCATCATCTTGGTATGAAACAGGTTTGCCCCGTATACATTGATATCCACCGCATCGTATCGCAGCAGAGTATTTGGATCGATGTAATCCTGAATCGAGCGGATCTCGTGGTCCATAAACAGCTTTCTTCCATTCACATCCCTTGTAAATCCTCTCACCCGGTAATCCATGGTGATAATATCCGAATCAAAGGATCCGATCAGATAATCCAGTGTGGACAGCGGTGTGATTTCTCCGCAGGTTGCCACATCGATATCCACCCGAAACGTGGCAAGGCAGGTTTCCGGATGATATTCCGGATAAGTATGTACCGTCACATGACTTTTATCCAGATGGGCAAGCTGTGTCTGCCCGACCGGGACAAGTGATTCCTCCGCAATCAGCAAAGTCACCGATGCTCCCTGCGGCTCGTAATCCTGCCTGGCGATATTCAGAACATTAGCACCTATCATTTCTGTCAGTGTTGTCAGGATCCCTGTCAGCCTTTCTGCGTTGTACTGCTCATCAATATACGCAATATAGTCCTTTTGTTCCCTGGCTGTCTTGGCGTAGCAAACGTCGTAGATGTTGAAACTCAATGCCTTTGTCAGGTTGTTAAATCCATAAAGCCTTAGCTTCTCACTCATCTGCAGCCCCTCCTCTTTTTGATACTTTCCTGTATTTCTCAGGGAGTCCTCCCATTTGATTACAGATCTTCTTTGCGGCATAAAAAAAACAGCATGCCTGTGCACACTGCCGTAAAATTAACAAGGAGACTGTTCCTGCCGGCAAAACTTCTGATCCGGTAAAACACTCTCACAAGTTCCATTCAGAGTCTATATAGCAAATACTTACTTTTACTACTCTTATTGATCATTTTACAAGTTGATGCGCACCTGATGTGCCTGGTTGTAAAGTAACCAACTTATAAAATTGAGCTTTTAACTCAATCAATATGGCAATCCTTCTGTGACAGAATATTACTTTTCTTTTGTCACATTCATCGCCTCTCGGCAGTTGACCCGGCTGTCCGTATGGCCTGAACCCTGTTTGAAAATTTCTTCAGGGTGGTCTGAGAAAATATTTGCATGGAAACTCCAAATTTTACTATTTTATTCCATGACTTATATGAAATTATAAATGATTCTTTGTATTTTGTCAACAAATATTGTTGTTTTGTTCCATTTTCATTACATTTATATTGCGTATATTTGCATTTCATTTCTTTTGCATCAGATAACAAAAGCAAAACGATAAGCCGGGTTATGTCGTGTGTAATCATCTATCCAGGGGCACTGTTGCCAGTACCCTCAAGCGACCCACCTGAAAACGTGACGGGCAGCCACAAACGTTTTCTATTCGGTCTTGCTTCGGATGGGGTTTACATGGCTTCCCCTGTTGCCAGGAGAACGGTAGTCTCTTACACTGCCTTTCCACCCTTACCAGAAAATACTTCTGGCGGTATCTCTCTGTTGCACTATCCCTGGAGTCGCCTCCGCCGGACGTTATCCGGCATCCTGCCCTGTGAAGCCCGGACTTTCCTCACCTGACCCCTTTCGGTCCTGTCAGCCGCGATTACATGTCTTACTTCTGCTCTGATGCAAAAGATATGGTTTCAAACATTTTTATATTCTAGCATGATTCTTTCCCAATGTCCAGTTGCATTTTATCCTGATTCAAAATGCCGACACCCAAATTGTTACTGTTCAGACGTCAAAACAGCTTCCCCCGATAAACTCACGGAGAATCGAATTCTGTGGGATATCCTCACTTGGCACTCCCACAAAATAATCCAGAAATTTCAGCAGCCGTTTTGCCTCCTGATATTCCGGCTCATCCTCCCTGATCTGAAACAGGAGCGGTTCCGCATACAGCTTCAGCACGGATAATTCATACACCAGTGCGGAATTAAACATTGCATCGGCACTCTCCTGATTCGGAAAGATATTACGGTCTTCTCCCCTGCGTACCGACGGCCACATGGCAATGGTTTCCTTCGCTGATGTGGCTCTGGTCCGATTATCCCGCACCATTCTGCGAATCAAGCGTCCGTCTGTTGTAGGAATCCGGTTGTGTTCATCCGCATTCAACTGTGTAAGTGCACTGATATAAATCCTGAATTTACTTTCCGATGGAAGAGACCAGGTGAGCTTATCGTTCAATCCATGAATTCCTTCCAGAACCAGCACATCCTCCTCGCCCATCTGGATGAAATCTCCTTTGTATTCCCGTTTACCGGTCTTAAAATTAAATCTCGGAAGTTCCACCCGTTCACCTCCAAGCAAACGACTCATATCCCGGTTAAACAGCTCGATATCCAACGCCTCCAGACATTCGAAATCATATTCGCCATTTTCATCTCTTGGTGTATTCACCCGATCCACATAATAATTATCGAGACTGATCGGATGAGGGCGCATTCCCCGGGCTGAGAGCTGCACCGACAAGCGATTGCAGAATGTTGTCTTTCCCGAAGAGGAGGGACCTGCGATCAGAATAAATTTCACACTGTGCCGCTCTGCAATCTGTTCTGCAATTTTTGCTATCTTCTGCTCCTGCAGCGCTTCCGCAATCAATATCATTTGTCCGATATTTCCCTGGCTGATCCGTTCGTCCAGATCCGCCACTGTCTCAATGCCCATCTGTTCGCCCCAACGCGCTGATTCCTGCTGCACCCGGAAGATTTTGGGTGAGGGATTCAGCGGAGGAACCACATCCGGCTGCTTTCTGCCCGGCATCTGGAGGATAAATCCTTCATCATACAAATAAAGATCAAAATATTTCAGATAGCTGGTGTCATAAACCATAAAACCGTAATAATAATCCGTGAAGTCACCCAGACTGTAAACATTCACCTTGGATACTCTGCGATACCAGAACAGACGCTCTTTATCGAACATGCCAATGTTTCGAAATAACTCTCTTGCATCATGTGTGTCCATGCTGCGCTTCATAATCGGTATTTTTTCCTCCACCAGCTGTCTCATATAAGCGCTCACTTTGTCCAGAAACACCTGATCCAGAGTAATCTTTCCATCAATAGTAAAATAGAAACCGGAACCTGCAGAAAAATTCAGTACCACCTTGCGGATATTTTCCCGTCCTCCCACATGGTAAACTGCTTTCAAAAGCAACAGTGTCATGCTGCGCCGATAAGCTTTGTGCCCGATTTCATCGTTGGTCGTGACAAAGGTAATCTCACAGTCTTTTTTCAGACGTTTATGAAGTTCCCGAAGCCTGCCATTTACCGTCACAAGGACAATAGGATACCGATATTCCTTTTCAAACGGTCTCACGATTTCCCGATAATTCGTGCCCTCCGGGTATTCATACTGTTTTCCGTTAATTGTCACATGATAAATCTTTTTTTCCATCCCTATCCCGCCTTTCCTGGCTTCGCCTGCAGACATGTCTGCCTACTGATAGTATACCAGAGCACGCCGGATCCATTCCTCTTTTTTTTCCATCTCCTGCAAACGAATCCTTGCTTTTTCACTTGGAACCCCTTCCAGCTGTCGAATCAGACCACTTACAAGAGAATCCTCCCGCAAAAGAAACTTTCCAAGAACAGGATGCTTTTCCGCGAGAAGCAGCGGACCATACAGCAATTCCCAGGCAGAAGGTTCTTTCTCCTGTGTTCCATGGACTGCGCGGATAATCGGATAATACTTGCCGTCTTCTTCCACAAAATCTTCATCAGCAATGAGAAAACCATTGTGAAACAGCCAGAGCCGCACACGGTCCACATCTGACTGCGGTTCCAGAATCACCTCCGAAAAACCTGAAAGCAACGGCATTCCTTCCGACAGAATCCGAATCGTCAGGCCTCCTCCCATACCAGCGATCAGGAGAGAGTCCGCCTCCCCCTCACCAAGTGCTGTAAGTCCATCCGACAGTCTGGTTTCTATGTAAGCGTCCAGCTGATGGGACGCAATATGCTCACGCGCTCTGGACAACGGTCCCTGATTAACATCCATTGCAATCGCAGCCGAAATAATCCCCTGCTCTGCCAGATATATGGGCACATAACCATGATCGGTTCCTATATCCGCCAGTCTGGAACCCGGCGTCACCATCGCTGCAACAGCCTGAAGCCTTTTCGATAACTGCATGCCCTTTCCTTCTCTTTCTCAATCCAGATAATCTTTCAGTTTACGGGAACGGCTCGGATGACGGAGCTTGCGCAGCGCCTTTGCCTCGATCTGACGGATACGCTCACGGGTAACATTAAATTCTTTTCCCACTTCTTCCAGAGTTCTGGCACGACCGTCATCCAGTCCAAAACGGAGCCGCAATACTTTCTGCTCTCTCTCAGTCAAAGTTCCGAGTACATCTTCCAACTGTTCTTTCAGCATCGTAAAAGCTGCCGCATCAGCCGGAACCGGAACATTGTCATCCTGAATAAAATCACCCAGATGGCTGTCTTCCTCCTCACCGATCGGGGTTTCCAGGGAAACAGGCTCCTGAGAAATCTTCAGAATCTCCCGCACTCGTTCCACAGACATATGCATTTCCTCCGCGATCTCTTCCGGAGTAGGTTCACGTCCCAGCTCCTGAAGCAGCTGACGGGAGACACGGATCAGTTTATTGATCGTTTCTACCATGTGTACCGGAATACGAATGGTTCGCGCCTGATCGGCAATGGCTCTCGTAATCGCCTGACGAATCCACCAGGTAGCATAAGTGGAAAACTTATAACCTTTGCGATAATCAAATTTTTCAACCGCTTTGATAAGGCCAAGATTTCCTTCCTGAATCAGATCCAGGAACAGCATCCCTCTTCCGACATAACGCTTCGCAATCGATACCACCAGACGAAGATTTGCCTCTGCAAGACGTTTTTTGGCATCTTCATCTCCCTCTTCCATCCGCTGTGCCAGTTCAATCTCCTCCTCTGCGGAAAGAAGCGGAACCTTACCGATTTCCTTCAGATACATACGCACCGGATCCTCCAGGCTGACACCTTCCGGCACGGAAAGATCAATATTCTCCATATCGATATCTTCTTCCTCGGAGAGGTCGATATCTTCATCATCTAAAAGCAGCAGGTCATTGTCGACCAGATTGGGGTCCTCTGACATATCTGATAAACGCAGCACATCGATACCGCTGGATTCCAGATACTCAAAAACCTTCTCCATCTGTTCCGCCTCCAACGGCATATCGCGGAAGAAATCATTAATTTCCTGATACTCCAGCACATTTTTCTTCTTTTTGGCATATGCCACAAGTTCTTTCAGTTTTTCCATAAATTTAACTTTATCGAATTCCATTGCCTGTCCATCCTTCCATAGCTTGTATATATTTTATCCCCGGCAGTGCAAAATAAACCCTGCAACTAAAACATTCGGGAACTTCCTTAGGTAAATTCGAAATTCAGGGGTAAATTCCCTGCTTTCCATCGCTCCAGCATCCTTTTATCTGCCATCAGCTTCTGGAGCGCTGTCATATCAGTCACATCCATATGCGACGACTGATAGGCGATACTGTTTTCCTTCATATTACAGATCACATCTTTCAGTGCCCGTCTGCGATCTTCGTCTGTTTCCAGCGGAAGTACGGCATTGAATAATCCGGCAACCTCATTTTGCTCCTCGGAATCCACAAACTGATTCAGAAGCTTCGCAGGATTGACACCGCCTTCATGATACTGCAAATAAATCATCTCAGCCACCTGATGATACAAAGCTGTTGTAAAATCATCCGGCGTAATGTATTTCTCTATCTCACCGATTATCTCCGGATAGGAAGTCATCCATGTCAGCATCAGTTTCTGAGCTTTCTTAGCTCCATTCTCTTTCTCTTTTCTGTTATTTGTAAGACTTCTTGGCTTAACATTCTCTGTCCGACCGGCCCCCTGCAGTGCAAGTTTCCCAACCAGCTTATTCATCATATCACCGGTAACGCCATATTTCGCCGCAATAGCCTGTGTGTAGCTGTTTCGTTCAATCTCATCTTCAATCGAGACAAGCCTTGCAGCTACGTCATGAAGAAAATCTGTCCTGCCCTGTGGATCGGAAAGATCAAAATTCTGCTCTCTCATACGAACTTCATACAAAAAACTGTTTTCCGCTTCCTCAAGTCTCTTTTCAAAAGCTTCACAGCCCTCATTCCGGATAAATTCATCCGGATCTTTGTAAGGGCGAAGATTCACGACTTTTGTGGTAAGTCCGACCCCTTTCAACAGCGGAATGGCCCGAAGGGCAGCCTTCACACCTGCCTCGTCACTGTCATAGATCACCAGCACCTCGTCTGTATAGCGTTTCATCAGACTGGCCTGAAGTGAAGTCAAAGCAGTTCCAAGCGAAGCCACTGCGTTGTTAAAACCTGCCTGATGTATGGAAATCACATCCATATATCCCTCACAGATGATCAGGTTTTTTCTTCTGGAAGACCTGGCAACGTGCAGGCCATACAGATTCCGGCTTTTATCAAAAATCTTTGTCTCCGGTGAGTTCAGATATTTCGGTTTGCCGTCTCCCATCACACGGCCTCCAAAACCGATGACGCGGCTGTTGGCATCCATAATCGGAAAGATCACACGGTTCCAGAACTTATCCTGCATTCCGTGCACCTCATCCGCATGAAACAGACCACTTTGAAGCAGAATTTCATCCGAATACCCCTGTTCCTTCAGATAACGGTAAAGAAGGTTTCCATATTTATCTGAGTACCCCAGTCCGAATCTCTGAATCGTCTCATCGGAAAGTCCGCGATTTTTCAAATATTCATAGCCTTGTCTGCCCCTGTCTGTCTTCAGCTGATAGTAATAAAACTTCGCAGCCTTTTTATTGATTTCCAGAAGCGTATTCTTAAGATCCGCCTGAGCTTTCGCCTCCCTGGAATACTCCATCTGGGGGAGTTCAATTCCCGCACGCTCCGCCAGAAATTTCAGTGCCTCAACAAACGTAAAATTTTCATATTCCATTAGAAAGGTAAACACATTTCCTCCGGCTCCGCATCCGAAGCAATAATACATCTGTTTGCCGGGACTGACCGAGAAGGAAGGCGACTTTTCATTATGAAAAGGACATAAGCCAAAATAGGAACTTCCCTTTCTCGTCAGTTTTACGTAGCCGGATATCACATCTACGATGTCATTTTTCATACGTATTTCTTCCACCAAATCGTCAGAATAACGCATTTAAAACCTCCTGCTAATATACAGCCCATGATTTCGGAATAAATAATTCTTCAAATTTATGTATGGAATACTGATCTGTCATACCCGCAATATAATCACACGCCACCTGTGTCTGATCCTCGCCAAGCTCAATCAGCTTCCGGTATTCGATCGACATCTGATCCGGATTCACACGATAATAATCGTACAGGTAGACCAGCATTCTCTTTGCCTTTTCCTCCTCATCCTTTGCTTCCGGATTCCGATAGACATTTTGAAACATCAGTTCACGAAGAAGCCGCATAGCCTCTGCGATCTCGGGAGACTGCACAATGGTGTTGGTTCCTCTGCTGCTCTCCACAATATCATGAATCAGAGTATTCAACCGTTCCCTGCAGCTGTCACCCAGCACTACCCGGATCGTGATCGGAATATCATCTTCGCTTAAAATTCCGGCACGCATGGCATCGTCCATATCATGATGGATATAAGAAATTTTGTCACAGAGACGTACTACCTGTCCCTCAAGCGTCGATGGTTTTCCGGATGTTCTGTGGTTCAGGATCCCATCCCGCACTTCCCAGGTAAGGTTCAGTCCCCTTCCTTCCTTTTCAAGCACTTCCACCACCCGCACACTCTGCTCTGCATGGCGGAACCCGCCGGGGTGAACCGCATTCAGCGCCGCCTCCCCGGAATGTCCAAACGGTGTATGTCCCAGATCATGTCCAAGGGCAATCGCTTCCACCAGGTCCTCATTGAGATCCAGTGCCTTGGCAATTGTCCTCGCTGTCTGTGATACTTCCAGGGTGTGTGTCAGTCTTGTCCTGTAATGATCTCCCTGAGCTGCCAGAAAGACCTGTGTTTTATCCTTTAATCTACGGAATGCTTTGGAATGGAGAATCCGGTCTCTGTCTCTTTGATACGCTGTCCGGATATCACATTCCGCCTCATAAACATCACGCCCTCTGGAATTTCTGCTGTGCGCAGCGTAAGGACTCAGATTTTGAAATTCTCTCTCTTCAAATGATTCTCTCAGATTCACAGGCATCACCACCTTCTTACAGCTGCATCAAAAAGTATTCTGATCCGACAGATCTTTCGCACTCTGAGCAGCAAAAAACGACATCAGAAACATTCTCCTAATATATATATTCTCGGAAAAAACAAAATTTCCTTTTTTCTTTTTCAAATAGTTGAATGAATATAATGGAAGTTTAAAACAATAGCAGCCGCTGGGAAAACGGTTTTTCCTGCAACGGCTGGTTTTATTTCTATCTTCAGGTTTAACTTTCTGTCGTATTAATTACCCAGATAATCTGCAGCAAACTCATTCACATCGGAGAATCGTTTCACCGTTATTCCTGCTTTCTTATATACCTCTTCATATTTCTGCAAATACTGATCATAGATACGGACATTATCCTCCAGGCAATCCGGATTGTATTCTTCCATTATGTTGTAAGTTCCAATATCTGCTTCAGATGAAATATCCAAAAACATCTCCTGTAAATTACACATGTTCATGAAAGCAGAAAAAACATCCATATTAACTGCCGCTTCCTCAACTTTATTTCTCCAGTTCGAGTACATTTCTTCATAGGTACCTGCGAGCTCCAAAGAAGGTGCTTCCTTCTGTTTCTCCTGTTGTATATGACTTTCTGCGTATAAAAGGAGACTCTTTAGTAAATCTCGTAATTCAGAAATATCTTTACTTGAAGATACCTTTCTTAAAGTATTTGTGAATACTTCTTCGATCGGCAGATTCGCTAATTCTTCAAAGGTTCTTTTCACCCCACGCCTGAAATAGACTCCATGATAAAGCATCATGGCGTCTAACAGAGAATGCATTACGCCAAATGCATCCAACCGCACCTGACCTAACCCCTCATGTAAATAAGAATTGGCGTATGATATTTTTGCTTTCTCTATCAGTTCATGCACTCTTTGGAAGCGTTTCTCCGACTGTAAAAACAGCTTTGTCTGTTCTCTCAATTTGCACAATTCGTCATATGCTTCCTCATTTTTTACATATACGATCCTGGAATCCATTAGTTTTGAAATCTGAGCATGATGACATTCTGCATCAAATCTTAATCCGTTCCAATCAGTACAATATATATCGTATCCGACACCACTGTCATTCAAAAGAAAACCTGTTCCGAGTTTCCATCCTTCATCATCCTGAATCAGTATCAGTAAATCCAAATCTGACTTTTGATACTCATCTCCAGTAGCAACGGAACCATAGACGCCAATAAGAGCCAACGAATCAGGGCATACTTTCTCTGCTTTTGCTATCACAGCATCAATGATTTTTTGATTTACATGATTCATAATCCATTTTCCCCTTTTTTTAAAGTTTTCATTTTGTAAAATAATCTTCCTGTAAAATAGCATATAAATATTTATCACACCACTCGTAATTAAGAGCACTATTCCCACGATAATACTTAACAAAATGTGCTTCTCTGCGCATTCCTATCTTTTCCATAATTCCATAGGAACCCTTATTTAAAGTATTGCAGTCAGCAATAATTCGTCTGAGTCCAAGCAAATCAAATCCTAATCTTAACAAAGTATGACCGATTTCTGTACCATATCCTTTTCTCCAGTAATTACGATGTAACTCCCATGCCAGTTCTGCCGGGTCTTTATCAGTAAATGCCAATTCACAAGATCCTATCGTTTCTCCTGTTTGCTTTAACACGTCTAATTTGTAAGGTTAACCTGAATTATTACCAGACAGAATAATTTCTGATCTGCAAAAGAAAAAAGCCTTGATAAATCAAGACTTTTTCTTAAAACTATACTGCGGAAGATGGGACTTGAACCCACACGATCGCAATGACCACCAGATCCTTAGTCTGGCCTGTCTGCCAATTCCAGCACTTCCGCATTCGCCAATAATAAATGGCTTATCTTATGTCATTTCCTGACGACAAAATATATTATAGCATCGGAACCATAAAACGTCAATAGCTTTTTTCAAATTTTCGAAACAATTGCGACTATTGGGGTTCCATCCAGGTACCACTTGAAGCATCCCAGATTTTCCCGGAACTGTTTTTGTTTTTCTTCCTGATAACTGTCGCTGTATTCTCCCTTTTGCAGTCTGTCAGCGGTACTCTCACGAAATTCCCTCCAGGATTCCTTCTCATGGCGCACAAGAATCGGATAGAAGTGCACACCATTTTTTTCTGCCGCTGCAGCATCTCCGGGAGCATCCCCTACCATCAGTACGTTTTCTTTGTCATAGCCTTTTTTCAGCAGTTCTCCGATGCAGAATGCTTTGCTTCCCACATCCTGTGCAAGGAGGATATCCACATGTTCCAGGAGTCCATACAGTTTCCACTCCTTTTCCACAGCTTTGAAATTTGCTGATGACACAATAACAATGTCTGCAATTTGGTGCGCATATTCCAGTGCTTCCCCTACTCCTTCAAAGGGTCGTTTATCCAAAGGGGGCAACAGGTCAATTGCCTGATTTACCTTTTCTGACCAGGAAAGCGCTTTTTTCAGGCAGATATTGGGATTTCCCGATATGGCTCTCACAAGAGAGCCATTCGACAACTCATCACTTTTTTCTACCCAGTCCGACAATACATGAATTCCCTCAATCCTGGTGAATGTATGATCCACTTCCCTTAGCATCTTAGCCAATCCTGCGTACCGGTTGATTCCTCTTGTCATCGTATACAGATTTATCTCGTTCCATCTCTCCAAAATTGTATGCTCCCACCTGAAAAGTTCCCATTCCTCAATCAGGCAGGGTCCGAAACACCGGATATGCTTGATATCCATCGTATCCATTGCACATCCGTCTGAATCCACACAAATCAAATAATCTTTTGTTCTTTGATATTCGTCAAGACTCGGCATCCCATATTTCCTCCTGTTTTGCAATCAACCGTATATTGATTTTATTTGATATTCTACAGCCCTGTTACAGATGTGTGTCCAGCAGGCCACAGTAGCTGTCAATCGGATCCTTGCCTCGAAATGCTTCCGGTCCTTCCATCAGGCATTCTACCAGAGCATTCAGTGTATGCTCCTTCGCATCATACGTATTGATGTAAGTGCGAGCCTGAGGAATATCCGCCAGCATTGTAGGTTGTCCGCACCCCACGACAATTACAGGAAGCTCAAATACATACCATGGAATCTCTCCTCCGCCCTTCGACATTCCAAAGGATGGCCTTCCGCTTGGAACATCGCATAAAGTAATCACCAGATCCATATTCTGAGTAAATTCGGAAATAGCGTTTTTACCTGCAAAATAAATATCAAGACTCGGTGTTTCCCCTGCTGCAATCTGTTTTCTCATCCGCTCCATCGGGCTTTCATAGATAAATACGTCAAATCCCTGCGCACAAAGCTTTTTCCTTAACTCTTCCGCCGGATTATTTCCCGTTCTTCCCATCATTTTCATCAGTTCTTCCAGCTGACCGCCCTTACCCGTAATAGAAACGATCATGATTCTCGGATAACGCCCGGGTGTCACCGGCAAAACATCTTTATCTTTGTATTTCACCAGCGTGATACAGTCACGACTGATGCGTTCTGCCATTTTTTTATGTGCCTCCCTGCCCAGGACTTTCTCCAGATATTCCCTTTTCGGAACTAGTTCTTCTTTTTTCTTTCTGTGAAGTCCCAGATGTGCTTTCAGTCCGAGAATCCGGGTGAGTGCTTCTTCCATCCGTTCCTCACTGATCACGCCCGTTTGATAGGCATTCAGCATCGTATGGAAATCTTCATCCGGATCATTAAAGAATAGGAACATATCACAACCGGCATTAATTGCTCTCGGAAGCATATCTACACGTCTCATGCGGTCAGTCATACTAACCATATGAGAAGCATCCGAAACTACCATTCCGTTAAAACCAAGGCGGTTCCGCAAAAGCTCCGTCATAATTTCCGGGCTGAGAGTTGAAGGCATAAGGTCATCATCCGTCAGATCAGGATTGATCGCTCTTGCATATTCCGGCAGGAAAATGTGGCCTCCCATAATAGCTTCAAGATCATTTTCGATCAGGGTTCGATATACATATCCATAGCTTTCTTCCCACTGTTCCACGGTAGAATCATTCACATTGTTGGACAGGTGCGCATCCCGGAAGTCCTGACCGTTTCCAGGAAAATGCTTAGCAACGCAGGCAAATCCTTTATTAGTATGTGCACCCTTCATGTATTCCAGACTCAGATCTGCTACACGTTTTGGATCGCTGCCAAAAGCCCTTGTCGCAACTTCTGTATTCTGCCAGTTATATAAAATATCGCAGACAGGTGCAAATGCCATATTACAGCCAAGTGCTGCCGCTTCCGCATTTGCCATTTGTCCGAGGGCAAATGCATACTCTCTCTGATCCGTGGCAGCAATTTTTACGCCGGAACCAATCAGCGTTCCATCTGCACATGCACCATCTCCTCCTGCTTCCGTATTACACGCAAGAAACAGTGGAATTTTGGAGTATTTCTGAAGATTTCGGTTTAATTCCCAAACATCCTTTCCCAGTGCCGGATTATAACGGCAGCCCCCTACATGATAGCGCTCCATCAGTTCCCTGATATAAGTTTCATCTTTTGACTGTGTCAACTGAAAAAACAACTGTCCTACTTTTTCCTCCGGAGTCATCTGTGCGATGGTATCCTGCACCCAACGACAGTCTTCATCCGTCAGATAATAAGGTTTCTTTTCTAATTCGACCATTCCGGTATTTATCTCCTTTTATTTTTCTTGTTGTTCATAACACTTCTCATGGCACTTGAGGCTGATCTTCATGAAGTTGTGAAAGCTTCCTGTTATTCTCCTCAACACGTTTTTTATCCAGAGGATAAACAAAATACAAAGAAGCAGCCACAAGGACCAAGCCGATAACAGGTACGATACAGGAAATATTAAAAATACCATTAACCACTTCTGTATCAAAAGCCGTCACCTGTGAATATCCGATCATTTCCAGCAGAAGACCGCTCAATCCGTTGGAGATGGCCTGACCTGCTTTTCTTGCAAAGGAATAGACCGAATAAATCGTTCCGTCCTCTCTGACTCCGTTTCGAAGTTCTGCGTCATCAATTACATCTGTGATCATTGCCCAGATTACCATGCTGAAAAATCCCTGCCCGATAAAGGCAATGGCATAAAAGACTATGTATACATAAGGACTTTCAGGTCTTATCAGGAAACAGATCAGATAAGACACTGCTCCAATCAGACAGGACACGATAGACAGCTCTTTTTTACCGAAACGAATGGAAAGTCTGGTAGCCAGCGGTGCACAGATGATCAGCATTCCTACCGTTCCAATCAGCATGGAGAGCGCCTGTGCATTCCCGGACCCATAGTAATTGGGATATACATAACCTGCCATTCCCTGAATTCCAAGCTGTGCGAGAAGTACCATAATGGCTGCCAGAATAATCCCGATCAGAGAACGGTTTGTGAACAGACTTCTGACCAATTTACCGATCTTTATCCGCTCGCTCTGTTTTTCGATCACGACACGTTCCGTTACCAGATGGAAACAGAGAAGATAGCAGATGACCGCACATACAGAAAAGATGCCGGCGATCACGGTCATCCTCGTTCCTGACAGAACTGTGTTTCCATCCACTACCACATAAGCAATCATCGGTGTGCTTACTCCGATCACGAGCCCTGCAAATGTAGAACCGATGGTGCGCCAGGTAGAAAGCGAAACCCGTTCATTCGGCTCTTCCGAAATAGCAGATGCCATGGATCCATACGGAATATTAATCGAAGTGTAAAATACAGATCCCCATAAAATATAAGTAATCACCATCCACACGACCTTAAATCCATATGCCATATTGGCAAATGCTGACTGATAAATTAAAAAGGACGAAACAGCAACAGGTCCGCACATTCGCTTCAGCCATGGCTTAAACTTACCGTCCGCAGTGGGTTTGGAGCGGTCTGCGATCTGCCCCATGGTAATATCTGTCACTGCATCCACACAGCGGGCTGCCATCATCAGCCCTCCCACAATTCCTGGTGAGATTCCCATGACATCGGTGTAAAACTTCATCATAAACATCGATGACAAAAGAAAAGTAAAATCGTTGGCAAAATCTCCGAACATATATCCGATCTTGTCCCTGATTCCAAATGGTTTGATCTCTTTTTTTCTGTTCATGCTAACCCTCCCGATTTTTCCTTGCCGAATTTCTTCTCCGTTTCAACGGCTGGTATCATAATATTAATGTACCATTGCCTGACGAGAATAAGTTAGTATGATCTTCATATTTTTTAGCATTAATCCAATATAATCTTGAGTAAATCTGAAAAATATATGATAATGAAAATGAGTGAGGGGACAAGTGAGCATAAAGTCCCAAATCATCCATCGAAAGATAAGGAGTAACTGCTATGGAATACGACAGTGTCCTGAATTATGTCAAAACTGTATTGGGAAATATGCACATTCCATTTGTCTTGTGCGAAGCCCCATTTGATCATTTACCCAAAATTGATTTCGGACTTCGCGAACATCTCTTCTGTGATTATGATGATATCCA
Organism: Fusicatenibacter sp.; assembly: GCA_022766945.1. Lineage (GTDB taxonomy): Bacteria > Bacillota > Clostridia > Lachnospirales > Lachnospiraceae > Fusicatenibacter. Next base: position 26,962 of record JALEOU010000054.1, read on the forward strand.
GATTGCTCAGGATTTTGTCAAAACCTGCCGGGAGCGGACACTGTATTATTTTACCGATGCCTATCTTTGCAGCTATGCCTATCTGAAACTTCCTGATCCGCAAAAACAGCAGATTCTCATTGTTGGACCTTATACATCTATAAAAATAACAGAAAGCAACTATGCAAACATTTTAGATACTCTTCCCATCCAAGGAGATCTTTCTTCTTTCCTAAAAACTTACTATTACCAGATTGCCTATGCGGGTTCCGAATCCCTGCTGAAAAATCTGATCAATACACTTGCAGAAACCATCTGGGGAGGATCCGGTCATTATAACGTATGTAAGGCATCCCAGCGCCTCTCCTCTCACGATCTCTCCTGTCGCAAAAAACAGAGTGGAAAGGAGACTGCCGATCAGACTTCATTCGCCATGTCCGAATCACCGGGACTGATCGAAGCGCGCTGCAGGTTTGAAAATCAGTGCATGCATGCAGTCAGCCAGGGAAATACCTCTCTCGTAGACAAACTTCTGGCAAACCAGGATGAAATAAGGTATATTCCCAGGTTTTCCCGTACACTTGACGAATACAAATACTATCTCAAGACATTCAATACGCTGCTTCGAAAAGCTGCTGAACAGGGAATTGTGCATCCGGTTTTTATTCGGCACCTCTCGCTGGAATACGACAAAAAAATCGATGCACTGATCTCGCTTTCGGACCATTCTTTAGAAAGAAGTATGCTGTACGATTACTGTCTTCTGGTTCAAAATCATTCCTGTAAAAACTATTCTCCGATTGTCCAGAAGGTAATCCACCAGATTCATCTGTCATTGACTGATGAGCTGAATCTTGGACTTCTCTCAAAGCAATTCTGCGTCAGTGCCGGATATCTTTCCATGTTGTTCAAAAAGGAAACCGGAGTAACTCTGACAAGTTATATCAGCCGGAGAAGAATCGAACTTGCCACTTATTATCTAGAAACAACCAATCTGCAGATTCAGGAAATTGCCGTCTGCTGCGGAATCCATGATATCAATTATTTTACAAGATTGTTCAAAAAAAATACCGGAATGACTCCAAGAGAATACCGAAATGTAGTTTTGCACTCCAAAGCCGGAAAGAATATGGAAAAGAACCACGATCAAAAAAGTACCTTGGTCTTTTTCTAAGTATACGAAAACAACAAAGAAGCATCTCACAGGTCATTTGAGATGCTTCTTTGTGTGTACACTTTGTTTATTTTCTTTTATGCTTTTCCAGAAACGCGGGAAGTGCAGATAGTCCCTGTTCGGTAACGGGTTTCACCCACTTTCCGGAATACATATGAATCTGCATCAGTACAAATCGAATCGGTTCATCAATATAGCAGCAGGCAAATACGAGAAGGAACGGTGCATGCCACACAAGTCCCATCAGACAGACACATGGCAGTACCATAACATACATGAACGTGATTTCCAGTACCGTTCCGTACGTAGCATCTCCTGCTGACCGATAGGTATCATTCTGCACCCAGTTACACATTCGGATGACTGCGGCAACACAATAAATCATCAGCAGACCGGATCCAATTCGCAGTGATTCGCCCGAGAGGCTCATCGCCATAAGTACCGGCGTTTTCACTCCCAGAAGAATCAGGCAGATGAGAAAGATACATCCGCCGCAGAGATAGACAAGACGCTTCGCTCTTTCATAAGCATCATCCAGTTCCCCGGCACCAACGCTCTTGCCCACAAGAACGGAAGCAGCATTGGAGAATCCGGCAAAGAATCCAATTACCAGTCCTTCCAGTGTTCGGAAAACAGCAACCGCAGCGATTGCCTCCTCTGACTGCCGTCCGATTACAATGTTGATTACCATATTCCCCACACCGATCAGGAGTTCATTGCAAATAATGGGGAAACACTTGATAATGTATGCTTTCAGATAGGCCCTTGTCCACTTAAAATGTTTACGTATATGAAAAATATAGGGATAATGCTGCGCCCGGGCAAGAATGAGAATCACCAGCAGGTTCACTGCCGCTGCACAGGTAGTTGCCAGAGCGGCACCCTGGATTCCCATTGCGGGAAATCCCAGTTTTCCATAAATGAAGATCCAGTTCAGTAAAATATTGGTAGACACAGATGCAATTGCGGCAACCAACGGAATCCTCACACGTTCCGTTGAGCGCAGCAGAGCACTCATCGCCATTGACAGGATCTGCATCGGATATGCAAATCCAATAATACGCAGATAGGTAATTCCTATTTTCTGAATCGCAGTCTTGTCTGTATAGATACGCATCACCGTACCCGGCAAAAACAATGCCAAACAGGCAAAAATCACTGCCACCGTCATCATAAACATCAATGTCATACCGTAGGAACGGTCAATGCCGTCATCATCCTTCGCTCCCCAGTACTGAGAGAAGAACAACATTCCTCCTCCCACGAAACCCCAGTAGCAGGAAAACATCAGTGAAGAAAACTGGGCACACAGCCCAACTGCACCGACCGATGTCTCTCCCAGCGGAGCGATCATCATCGTATCCACCATACTTCCTGTGGTAGTCAGAAGATTCTGCAAGGCCACCGGAATCGCGATCACTGCCAGGTTTTTGAGAAATGTTTTCCACGGAAACCGTTTTTTCTCCATGTATATTATCCCCCTTGTCACATGCTGCCACGGTATGGAACGGATTCTTTGTTCTTATCTTCACACCGCATGATTCAAAGTATATACAGACGTCGAATATTTGTCAATCAGAAAACTTTTTTCTTCGACTTCTTTTGACATTTTTCTTTTTCAATCTATAGTATAATGTTTTTTTCAACAAAGGAGAACGATTTGCTGCCAATTACGTGTCTGCATCGCCATCAGGAACTGCCGAACAAAGGAGGAGATATTTCCTATGAATCAAAATGCTGAGATCCTCTATGATCTTATTAACGGCTTCCTGTCATCCTGTTTTCTTCCAGATGAACTGCAGGACATTCCGGATCTTTTTTCACCTGATCTGCCCTGCGGGAATGAGCTGGACATTATTTATCAAAAGCGTGCAGATCTTCTTTCAGAAGGTGTTTCTGAAAGTGATCTTGATGTCATTTTTGATGGTTTTGAGCGAATCATGCGGGAAATTGGGGGAAAAATGTATTCACTCGGAACCCAACATATGGTATACCCATCAAATCCATATTAATCAAAAGACATTCATTCATACCAGACACAATAGTTTAACACTGATGGACGCAGACTTATAAATACTTTGACGCGGATTGGCGTCTCACAGTCCGCAAAACAATCCTGTTATGCCGCAAAAACAACGGGCATTTCCGGTCAAAAACAATGGAGAAGACACAAGAAAAGTTATGATATCCTGTCATTTTATGTCTTCTCCTGTTTTTGGCTGTTTTCTGCAGTCTTATTGGAGTTCGGCAATTCTTGTCACTGCAACATAAATCGCCTGTATTTTGTACCAGGTTGGATAATCGACAATTCCGGAGACGGGAAGTCCGAAAAGTCTCTGAAAAGCTTCCACTGCCATCTTTGTGTCTTCTCCAAAATACCCGCTCTCCCCAATCTGCGGTATGGATGAGTACACCTCCCCAATCGTATTCAGCTGTTCCTGCATCTGAAGCACCTTCTGACCGGAAGATCCGATATCCAGATCCGTTCCTGGCCAGGAGGCAGGGATACCGGCGATCTCTTCCGCTGTATTGATGTACATATCCTCTCCATAATAGTTCCGGATAATCTCGATTGTGGAATACCCCTGATCTCCCAGCGCTTTTGATCCCCACTGACTAAGCCAGTCAGGGCAGCTGACGCGGTGTCCGTCACAATACTGGGTCAGAATCGGCTGACGGACATTTGGTCTGGAAAGATAATCCGCAAATACTTCATCTACTATGAGGGAAATACTGTCAAAAATATTTCTTCCATGAATCCATTTATGATCATAAGCAGTTGAGGAAGTAATCGTAAAATCATAGCCTTTATTCCGATACCATTCCGTATAAACCCGATTCAGTGTAAAAGACATAATTGCCAGTACATTCGCACGAATCGTCGCATCCGGCCAGGTGGCATAGATTTCCGAACATGCCACATTTTTGATATAATCCCGGTAACGAACATAATAATCCCTTGCAGTAGAATCGGAAGGAGCTCCATCATGCACCACCACATATTCCGGTACAACTACCCTTGAAAGAACAATCTCGCCGGTTTCATTGGTTGGTTTGATCTCATCCTCCGGGATTTTTTCCGGGTACTCTCCAAAGAGCGTGTGATCCGGAATCGAAATATCGTTAAAGGTATCTTCCGGTGTCAACGGTTCCATCTCAACAGGTTGTATGGACTGCTGTCCGGACAAAAGTTCCGAACCGGTAACTTCCACCGTCGCAAATCCTTCCGCTTCAATCTTAATGGTATATTCCGAATACGGCTGATTTACATTTGGTGCGAGGCTGTATTCCAGAGGAGGAGTCGCAAGTTCCAGATCCGGAGTCCTGCCATTATCGTCTGTGGTAATCTGTTCCAGGATACGGCCCGGTTCCCCGGAATAAGAAACGGAAACTTTCGCTCCCTCGATCGGTCTCGACTGTATTCTGGAATTTACCCAGATCTGTAAATTTCCTCTGTCCGGTTGATCCTGCTGCATTCGTAACTGCGCCATAGAAAAACCTCACGTATTCTGCATTCCTTTTACAGTATGCAGACCGTGAGGTTTTTGTTCCATTCTCTATGACAGACTTCTCTGCTATATATCATATGAGATGCCCGGCAAATAGTACTACAAAATTCTCTGAACATCATGGATCATCACATAGACCATCAAAACCATGAGAAGCACAAGACCGGCAAAATGAATCATTCCCTCCACATCTCTCTTCACCGGTTTTCTTCGGATCGCCTCAATCACCAGGAATACCAGCCGTCCGCCATCCAGTGCCGGAAGGGGAAGCAGATTCATCACTCCAAGGTTGGAGGAAAGGAGAATTACCATGTTGAGCATTGTCATAAAAGTTACCAGTGCCCCCTGAGACTTCACATCATCATAAACAGTACCGATCGTGTCCACAACACCTACCGGTCCGGACAGATCATTCACCGAATATTGTCCCGTTAGCAGCATGCCGACACTTTCAATCACGGTTTTCACCCAGTATTTTACTTCCAGAAAACTGTATTTGAGGACACCAAGCGGCGGCTGCTTTTCCCTGAGCTGGTAACCAAAACCGACACTGGCATAGGTGCTTTCCACAGGTGTAATCACAGCTTCTTTTTCGATGCCGCTGTGCTCATACCCCACCGTAACCGGTTCAGTGCTTAAAGGATGCTCCTGAAGATAAGCCTGGAACTCTTCCATATTTGCAATCTTTGTTCCGTCCAGAGACTTTAAAATATCCCCGGCAAGAATACCGGATTCTGCCATTGGCATCTCCTGCTGCACATAGGTAATTTCAAGGCCGCGATCAGAATCATCATAGTTGAAACCCATCATATATTTCGTCGTAGTAACCGGCTGGTAAGTGATCGTCTTTTTCTCTCCGTCCCGCTTGATCTCCAGTGTGATTTCGTCCACAGGAATTCCACGCAGATTCATCTCATAGGACAACTCTTTTCCAAGAGAAATGTGTTTCCCTTCATACTCGGTAATTACATCTCCCGCCATCAGCCCTGCTGCTTCCTCAGGCGACCCTTCCGCCACCTCAGTCACACGGGCCGGCGCACTTCCGGCATAACTGATCACAATCACAGCTGCACAGAAAGCAAGAAACAGATTGAACATGGGTCCTGCAGCCACCACTGCGATCCTTGCACCCACCGATTTACTGTTAAAAGTACCTTCCCCCTCCTCTTCGCCGTCTTCTCCAAGCATCTGGCAGGCTCCTCCAAAAGGCAAAAGCTTCAGAGAATACACCGTGCCGCCTTTTTCTGTCTTTACAATCGTCGGTCCAAAGCCAATGGAAAATTCCGTCACGGTGATGTGATTGGCCTTTGCCAAAAGGAAATGTCCCAGCTCATGGATGATAACCGTCAGTCCAAAGATCAATACGGCGATCAGGATTTTTACTATCATGCTGTCTTAGTCTCCCATCTTAAACATTTGATTGCTGTCTGATTTTTCGGGTAATCCATTTTTATTAATATCTACCCGAAATCCACTCATAAGTTTCCTGTTCTGCGTCAAGTATTTGTTCCAGATTTGGATGTTCCATTACCCGATGATGCTCCATGGCACCCGCAATTACATCATAGATATCCAAAAAGCTGATTTTACGTGCCAGAAACAATGCTACTGCCCTCTCGTTTGCCGCATTAAAGACAGTTGGCATGGAACCGCCTCTCTTGGAAGCCTCCATTGCCATGGGCAGTCCCCGGAACGTTTCCATGTCAGGTTCTTCAAAGGTAATTTCCCGAAGTTTTGCAAAATCCAGACGATCTCCCGCCAGAAATCTCCGTTCCGGATAATACAGTGCATACTGAATCGGCAGTTTCATATCCGGTGTTCCCATCTGCGCCATCACGGCACCATCCCGGAATTCTACCATCGAATGGATGATACTTTTTGGCTGAACAACCACCTGAATGCGATCCAGGTCTACTTCAAAAAGCCACTTTGCCTCCATAACTTCCAGTCCTTTGTTGACAAGGGTTGCGGAGTCAATCGTAATCTTATGTCCCATCGACCAGTTGGGATGACGCAGCGCATCTTCAACCGTAACATGCAGAAGATCTTTTCTTTTTTTACCCCGGAAAGGACCACCGGATGCGGTGATCAGAAGCTTTGCAATCTCTTCCTTCTTTTCTCCGTTCAGACACTGAAAAATTGCGGAATGTTCACTGTCTACCGGAAAGATACGTACACCACATTCCTCTGCCAGCGGCATGATCAGATGACCGGCAGTTACCAGTGTTTCCTTATTTGCCAGGGCAATATCTTTTCCCGCTTTCATAGCTGCTATTGTCGGACGAATTCCGATCATTCCAACGATAGCGGTTACCAGAATCTCACTTTCCGGAAGACATGCCAGTTCCAGCATTCCCTCCATTCCACAGGATACTGTAACATTCAGGTCACGAATGCGGCTGCGAAGCTGTGCCGCTTTCTCTTCATTTTCCATCACCGCAAATCCCGGATGAAATTCCCGGATCTGCTGCTCCATCAGGTCAACATTGCTCCCTGCTCCAAGTCCAACCACCTGAAGATCCCCGTTCGCTCTAGCCACATCCAGTGTCTGAGTGCCGATGGAACCGGTGGAACCAAGGATTGCTATTTTTTTCATTTTTTCTGCATCTCCCATTTTTCGTTCAAAGTATCAGCCGATATACCTTTATCCAGAATCTTCAGCGCATCAGCAATACAGACAGATAGTAAATGATCGGAGCTGTAAAAATCACGCTGTCAAAACGGTCCAGAATACCTCCGTGACCGGGAATCAGTTTTCCATAATCCTTAATCTCCTGATTTCTCTTAATCGCCGATGCCGCCAGATCTCCAACCATGGAAATCAGCGCACCTGCGCCACAGATCAGACCATATTCGAAGGCCCCACCCTTTGTCGCAAGCGCATAAATAACACCAAGCAATACGGCACCCACAACACCTCCTATTGCACCTTCTACCGATTTCTTCGGACTCAAAACAGGAGCCATCTTATGTTTGCCAAACAACACACCCACGCAATAGGCACAGGTATCACATCCCCACGAGCACAGGAAAATCAGCCATACATGAAACTTTCCTCCTTCCAGCATCCTGGTCTGGTACACAAAAGAAAGCATTACTCCCACATAGATGATGCCGAAAAACGCTGCCATTACCTGATTGGCATGATAGGTGGGATAGGTAAACACGTAAACCGCCATAATCAGCACCAGATCCAGGATCAGCGCCATCATAGGATACATCGGATCCTGCGGCAGCAGAGACAAATAAAAAATCAGTACACCTGCATATCCGGTCACTTCCAGAAGATTAAATTTCCCTTTCCTGACCTTCATTGCTTTGTAAAGCTCCATGAGTCCGATCACAGACAGACAGAGCACTGTCATAAAAAGCACAATCCCGCCGCTGCAGATGGTAAGCAATGCCACAAGTACCAGCACGATCCCGCTTATGAGTCTCGTCTTAAACATGACTTTTTATTCCTCCTTTACACCGCCGTATCTTCGGTCTCTTCTATTATACTGTTCAATAGCTTTTCTCAATTCTTCCTCGTGAAAATCCGGCCACGGTACATCCGTAAAATAAAACTCTGTATAGGCCAGCTGCCAGAGCAGATAATTCGAAAGGCGCTGTTCACCACTGGTACGGATCAACAGATCCGGATCCGGAATTCCTGCTGTGTCAAGATAACTCTCAAACAATGCTTCTGTCATTTTTCCATCTTCAAAACCGTCTTTCGGAAGCCGTCCGTCCCTGGCATCCGAAATCATGCGGGTCATCCCCCGGAGTATCTCATCTCTGGAGCCATAATTCATGGCAATCTGGAAAAACATCTGATCGTAATCTTTGGAGCAGTCCTCCAATATATGAATGCTCTCCTGAATATCCTGCGGAAATGCGGACGGATCACCTATGATGCGTACTCTCATCTGATTTTTATGAGCCTTTTTGATACAGCGTTTCAAATACTGGCGGAACAATTTCATCAACCCTTCCACTTCATCCCTGGAACGTTTCCAGTTCTCTGTGGAGAAAGCGTAGACCGTCAGATATTTCACCCCCATATCTTTGATGACAACACACATTTTTTCCAGATTATCACAGCCGACAATATGGCCATAGCCTCTTGGCATTCCTCTTCTTTTTGCCCATCTGCCATTGCCATCCAGAATGATAGCGATGTGATTGGGCACTCTAAGTTCATTTTCCATGGTTACCTCCCTAAAGCCGCTCTCTCTGATATACGCAACAGGCTGCCTGCAGATACAGGCAGCCCCACTCATTCTCAATCAAACCTTCAGGATTTCTTTGGATTTTACATCTACCATTTGATCAACTTCTTTTATATATTTATCCGTCATCTTCTGAGTTTTCTCTTCCAGCTCTTTGATCTGATCCTCAGAAACATCCTCTTTCGCCAGCTTCTTAAATGCCTCGTTGGCATCACGGCGGATATTGCGGATCGCTACTTTTGCACCTTCGCCTTTTTTCTTGACATCTTTCACCAGTTCTTTACGGCGTTCCTCTGTCAGCTCCGGGAACAGAAGGCGAATTGACTTGCCATCATTGGTCGGGTTGATACCCAGGTCGGATGTCATGATCGCTTTTGAAATAACCTTAATCATGGAAGACTCCCACGGTTGAATCTGGATCATGCGCGGTTCCGGTACCGATACGTTTGCGACCTGCTGAATCGGTGTCGGGCATCCGTAATAATCAACCATAATCCGATCCAGAACGTGGGGATTTGCTCTTCCCGCACGGATCGTTCCAAACTCGGATTCCAGGTTTGCAATCGTTTTATCCATTTTCTTCTCAAATGGTACAATTCTCTCGTCTGTCTGTTTTGCCATGCTATTTGTCCTCCTAATTCTTATGCAGCATTTAAACAGTCACTTTTGTGCCTGTAATAATTTCATGAGCAGCATTCACAATGCTGTTTTCCTCATTCAGCCCAAAGACTGTCATGGGCATTTTGTTCTCCATACAGAGAATCGATGCGGTCAGATCCACGACTTTGAGTTTCTTCTCGATCACTTCATCGATGGAAACTTCCGAATATTTTTTCGCATTTGGATTGTCCTTGGGGTCACTGTCATAGACACCGTCCACAGCCTTCGCCAAAAGGATACAGTCAGCCTCAATCTCAATGGCACGAAGAACGGTGGCTGTATCTGTTGAGAAATAAGGATGTCCTGTACCGCCGGCAAAGAACACTACCATATGATGCGTAAAATACTTGTTTGCACGATCCTTGGAAAAGGTTTTCGTGAATTCTCCGCAGGGGAATGGGGTCAGTACCGATGTCATCATACCCTGCGAGCGGAAAATCTCAGACACATAGATGCAGTTCATCACCGTGGCCAGCATACCAATCTGATCAGCTTTTGTGCGGTCAATATTCTCAGAGCTGCGTCCTCTCCAGAAATTTCCACCGCCAATCACAATTCCGACTTCTACGCCTTCCTCTACCAGTGTCTTCACCTGCTTAGCCACCCTTGTCACTGTCGATTCATCAAACCCTGTCTTTTTGTCACCGGCAAGGGCCTCACCGCTTAATTTCAGTAATACTCGCTTCATGTAAGCTTCCTCGTTCCTTTATTCATTTAAACAAGAAAAGAGTACTTTAATGGCTGCTCTTTCGTTGTTTTTTCCATTTACAAACTGATTATACCATCTGATGTTGCAAAGGACAAGAGAAAAAAGTGAAAACTAAGTGCCGACGTTTTTCAAAAGGTGATCTCCTCGAGGTCAAAAAAACCATCCCGCTCCATGCAGCGGCAGGAAACGGGATGGCTCTTTTTTTGATCTGTCTGATTTATAACTGCGCGTTTACAAAGATATCATAGATTGCTTTTATCGCTGTTTCAAAATCCCGGTTCTCAACACCGATTATGATGTTGAGTTCACTGGAACCCTGATCAATCATTTTTACGTTGACATGCGCATGAGCAAGTGCGGAAAAGATTCTGCCGGCAGTCCCTCTGGTACGGCGCATTCCGCGTCCCACAACGGCCACCAGAGCAAGATCTGATTCCAGTTCAATCGAATCCGGCTGTACAGCCCGGTGCAGCCCGGCTATAATGCTCTGCTCTTTTGCTTCAAATTCGTTCTGATGTACGAAGATCGTCATCGTATCAATGCCTGAGGGCATATGCTCGAAAGAAATCTGATTGTCTTCAAAGACACCCAGTACTTTTCTCCCAAACCCAATTTCTGAATTCATCATACTCTTCTCAATGGTAATCGCCGCAAAGCCTTTCTTTCCGGCAATACCTGTGATGGTGAATTTCGGCTTGCTGCAGGTGCTTTCCACAATCATGGTCCCCGGATCCTGCGGAGCATTGGTGTTCAGCACATGAATCGGAATCCCTTCCTGGCGCAGCGGGAAGATTGAGTCTTCATGAAGAACGGTAGCGCCCATATAAGACAGTTCACGCAGTTCACGATAAGTAATCGTAGAGATGACCTCCGGGTTTTTCACCACATGAGGATCGGTAACCAGGAATCCGGATACATCGGTCCAGTTCTCGTATACATCGGCATGAACCGCTTTCGCCACAATCGAACCGGTAATATCAGAACCGCCGCGGGAAAATGTCTTCACGCTTCCATCCGGTTTTGCGCCATAAAATCCGGGAATGACTGCATTCGGAAGAGATGCAAGCCGCTCAGAAAGAATCGCATCCGTCTTATCGGCAAGGAAGTTTCCTTTCTCATCAAAGCAGATCACTTCTGCTGAATCAATATAGGTATAGCCAAGGTAATTTGCCATGACGATGCCATTTAAATACTCACCGCGGGAGGCTGCATAATCCTCTCCTGCTCCACTGGCAAAATTTTCTGAAATTTTTACAAATTCTTCTTCCAGAGAAAGATCAAGGCCAAGACCATCAATGATTTCCTGATAACGATCTTTGATATTCTGCAGTTTTTTCTGGAAATCCCTTCCTGCGGCTGCTGTACGGTAGCAGTCGTAAAGCATATCGGTTACTTTTGTATCAGAAGAATTTCTCTTCCCCGGTGCAGAAGGAACCACAAATCTTCTGCTTTCATCCGCACGGATGATATCTCCCACTTTCCTGAACTGTTCGGCACTGGCAAGAGAGCTGCCGCCAAATTTCACGACTTTTTTCATCTTATTTTTCTCCTCGCTGCGTTAATCACATTACTTTTTATAGATTAGAACAAAAAAACTCCTGCGTCAAGACATTTTTCAGCCAAATGGCTCCCTTTTCGCACTGCCGCTCCTTTAAAAACGCAGCGTTACTAAATTCGCAGGACAAAAAACTATCCTGCTCGTTAAGTTGCCATGCATGTGAAGAAAATAGATTTTTGACGCATACATGCTGTTTACTTACTGTACTTTTTCGTATAAAATGATGTCAGGGGATTTTACTTAGAAATCAGGAGGAGGTAATACTATGTACAATTCTGGCTGTTTACGCAAAGGGACAGGAGGGGTATGAGCATATGGAAGATCAACAGAAGATTCATCTCTTTGAACAGACGCCGATTCCAAAGGCTGTAGCAAATCTTGCCATTCCCACTGTGATGAGTTCCCTTGTGATGGTGCTTTACAATCTTGCAGACACCTATTTTGTAGGTATGTGCAACGATCCCATTCAAAATGCCGCCGTGACACTGGCGGCCCCGGTTCTGCTTGCATTCAATGCTGTCAACAATCTGTTCGGTGTTGGAAGTTCCAGTATGATGAGCCGCGCCCTTGGACGCAAAGATTACGAGACGGTATACAAAAGCTCTGCCTTTGGGTTTTACTGTGCTCTTTTTTGCGGAATTCTCTTTTCGTTCCTGTGCGGAATCTTTCACACACCGCTGCTTCATCTTCTCGGAACAGAAGAAGATACGATTCATGCAACCTGGGACTATATGCGCTGGACTGTCATCTGCGGTGCCGCTCCCGCCATCTTAAATGTGGTAATGGCTTATCTGGTACGCTCGGAGGGCGCTTCCCTTCATGCCAGTATCGGAACCATGAGCGGCTGCTTCCTGAATATGATTCTGGATCCCATTTTTATTCTCCCCTGGGGATTGAATATGGGTGCTGCCGGAGCCGGACTTGCCACATTCCTTTCCAACTGTGTGGCGTGTCTGTATTTCTTTGTCCTGCTTTTTCTGAAACGTGGAAAGACGTATGTCTGTATTCACCCAGGGAAGTTTTCTCTCCAGAAAAACATTGTCCTTGGTGTCTGTACGGTCGGCATTCCCGCCTCGATCCAGAATCTGCTGAACGTGACAGGAATGACGATACTCAATAACTTTACATCTGCTTTCGGACCAGATGCAGTGGCTGCCATGGGGATTACACAGAAAATTAACATGGTTCCCATGCAGGTCGCCATGGGCGTTTCCCAGGGAATCATGCCGCTCATCAGCTATAACTACTCCAGCAGAAATTATAAACGGATGAAAAAATCGATTTTCTTTGCCGGGAGGATTATGATTGGTTTCCTGGTATGTGTCTCAGTTCTCTATTTTATCAACGCGGGATCCCTCGTGCGTCTTTTCATGAACAATGAGACAATCATCTCTTATGGTACCCGGTTCCTGCGTGGTTTTTGTCTGGGCCTTCCCTTCCTCTGTATGGATTTTTTGGCTGTTGGTGTTTTTCAGGCTGTAGGTATGGGAAAAGAAGCTTTGTTTTTTGCCATTATGCGAAAAATCGTGCTTGAAATTCCGGCTCTTTATTTGCTGAATCACTTCTTCCCACTGTATGGTCTCGCTTATGCTCAGTTCGTGGCAGAGTTTGTACTCTCTGTTCTGGCTGTCATCGTGCTTGGTAAACTGTTCCATCGCCTGAGCAATGATAAAAAACCGACATAATGAATCATCAGGGATCCGATTTCTCTCAAATCCCGGAAATCGGATCCCTATCCACTTTGGATACAAGGATTTTATCCCCATGTTCCGCGCAGAACAATTTGATCCTTCTGCATGGATCAGCCTGTTTTCGAAAACCGGTGCAAAATACGTTGTTCCGGTAGCTGAGCATCACGATGGATTTCAGATGTACCGAAGCGATCTCTCACACTGGAATTCCTGGTGCTATACCGAAAACAACGAGTTTAAATCTGCCAAAAGCATTCTCTGTGACCTGGTGGATATCGTCAGCAAAAACGGAAATATGCTGTTAAATGTTGGTCCGAAAGCGGACGGTACGATTTCTCCTGAGGATACGGATGTCCTTCTTCAGATTGGCGCCTGGATGAATGCAAACGAAGAAGCCATCTAAGATTTCCGCTTTACCGTGAAAGGCTCTCATATTTATGCTGCCTGCCTCTCTTATCCGGAAAACGGCCGGGTCACCATTCATTCTTTTGCGAAAACCGATGCCTCACATCTGCCCCGGTTCTGCGGTATCATTGATCGGATCGATGTTCTTGGGTTTGAGGAACCTCCCCAATGGATGCAGGACGAACAGGGGCTGCACATTACTACCACTCACGTTGCTTCTGATAAGCCTGTGGTATTTCGCATTACACTCAGATGAAATATGCCGCGTATGGTTGTCAAAACCCTTTCTTTATTGTATACTTACATCTGCCATAATGATATCAATTGATTGGACCACATACTCTAGAGAAAAGGATGCGTCATTTTGAAAATTTTTTATTTAATCTACGATTTTTTATGGGCGGATCTGATTGTCATTCCGCTGCCGCACGGTCAGGAGCTTGGACTGTCTCTGCTGGTTTTACTTCTCGTTCCCGTGGGTGTTTATTTCACCATAAAAAGCAGATTTCTGCAGATACGCCTGTTTCCGCAGATGCTTCGGGTCATTACAGAGAAAAAAGCACACGGGGAATCCGGAAGCATCTCCGGATTACAGGCACTGATTATTACCACAGCAACCCGTGTAGGCATGGGCAATCTGGTTGGAGTGATCTCCGCGCTCTCCCTTGGCGGAGCCGGTGCCGTGTTCTGGATGTGGATCTGTGCACTGCTCGGTGCTTCCACCGCTTTTGTCGAGGCTGTCCTTGCACAGCTTTATCGGGAAAAAGATCCTCTGTACGGTGGATATCGTGGCGGTCCCACGCGTTACATCCATGCGTTTGAAGCCCGCCTGCGGAAAAAAAATCCAAAAACCATGCGTTTTTCCATCATGGCTGTACTTTTTGCCATCTCAGGCCTGATCTGCTGGTGCGGGATCAGTCAGGTGATTGGCAATACGGTATCAGAATCTTTGTATAACGCTTTCCGGATACCAACCATCTGGACTGCCGTGCTTCTGGTAACGGTCTCTGCCGTGATTGTGTTAAGAAAGCAGGCAACCGTCAGGGTACTTGATGCCATTGTTCCTGTGATGGCAGGCTGTTTTTTTCTGATTACTCTGGTAATCATTTTTCGAAACATCACGGCTGTGCCCGCAGTTTTTTGCAGAATTTTTCAGGAGGCTTTTGGTCTGCGTCAGGCTGCTGCCGGAGGCATCGGTGCTGTGATCATGAACGGCGTAAAAAGAGGGCTCTTTTCCAATGAGGCCGGCTCCGGTTCTGCACCCTGTGCCGCGGCAGCTGCTGATATGGACCATCCTGCCAAAGAAGGACTGCTGCAGTCTCTTGGTGTGTTTATCGATACGATCGTCATCTGCAGCTGTACAGCCCTGATCATGCTGCTCGTTCCGGAAACTCTGGTGGATGGCCTGTCCGGCATGGAACTGCTTCAGGCTGCCATGCGCTATCATCTGGGAGAATTCGGAGTCCTATTTATTGCCGTCACCCTGTTCCTTTTCAGTTTTTCCACTTTCATCGGAGTGCTTTTTTATGCCCGTTCCAACGTGGCTTATCTTTTTGGCGATAACTGGGTTTCTCAAACATTCTATAAAGTACTGGCTTTGCTTATGCTGTTCATCGGATGTCTGGCTGCATACGAAACAGTCTGGGATCTGGGCGATGTCGGAATTGGACTGATGACTGTTTTCAATCTGATTGCACTTCTTCCAATGTCCAAAGAAGCCTTCCGGGTACTCAGGGATTATGAGAAGAACCACATAGTCCCAAAACAGAAAACCAGAAAATCGCAATAAAACAGGCAGGAGTCCTACCGGTATTTCGTAACTTAACGGAAATGTCGGCTTACACAGACGTAACCAAGAATAAAAATCGATTGTTCCTCACTTCGTGCTCCCAAAAACTCCTGGCCCATATTCGCAATTCGGCCTATCGGCCTACTTGCTCATACGGGCCAGGAGTTTTTGGGAGTGCAATGCACGGAAAAAACGAGTTAATTTACTCTCCCATGTCCCGGTATAAAAATGTCACCACCTGCGCACGGGTGCAGGGATTCTTTGGCTTAAACTGCGTTTCTGTCACACCGGAAGTGATCCCGTTTTCATAAGCCCACAACACCGCTTCATAATAATACGTTCCTGATTCCACATCCGTAAAGGGGTTCGTAATCGTGGAACCCGGCTTTCCTTCTGCTCTCCACAAAAACGTTACCACCTCTCCGCGGTCTACAACACTGTTCGGACAAAAGGTCGTCTGCGTCACACCAGACGTGATTCCATTTTCATAGGCCCACAGCACCGCCTTGTAGTAATAATCCTCTGAATTTACATCTGTAAAAGGATTCTCTGTCGTTTCCGGTTCCGGTTTACCCTCTGCACGCCATAAAAAAGTTACCACCTGCCCGCGGGTACAGTTTCCGTTCGGTTCAAACGTGGTAGCCGTTTTGCCGGAAGTAATCCCATTTTGATACGCCCACAGCACCGCTTCATAATAATAATCGGATTCGCTTACATCTGTAAACGGATTCTCCGGTTCGGGTTCCGGAGTGGGTTCCGGGTCCGGCTTTGGATCCAGATCTTCAAACGGAATTCCGTTTTCTCTGGCATAGCTCTCCGCAGCGGTATCGCGATATCCACAGATCGTCAGAGCATCACATCCATCAAATGCATGTTCCCCTATTTCTGTCACGGTCTTTGGGATTGTCACCTCCGTCAGACTTGTACATCCTTCAAAAGCGTATCTGCCAATCCGAAGAACACTTGTGGGAATCTTTACCTCTGCCAATCTGCTGCAGGAAGAAAAAGCAGTATTCCCGATACTTTCCGCACCATTTTTAATGCGAACCTGCATAATGTCTTCTGTATATTCCTGCCAGGGAGTGTCCGGAGCACTTTCCTCATAGTCTGTCATCTCTTTTGTTCCGCGAATCGTCAGTCTGCCTGCCGCATTCAGCTCATAGGAAAGCGCTTCCCCGCAGCTGCCTTGCGAAATCACTTCCAAAGAAGCATCCGGTGTATAGTCCTCGGATCCCATCGGATATGCTTCATAGAATTCTTCGGTCGCATACTCCTCCTTTCGGGTATGGTCACCAAAGTTCTCATCACATTTCAGGAAATAACGGTAACTGGACTTTCCGGCGTCCCACGTGGAATCCAGATCGTAGTATGTCTCCTCCAGTTCTGCGATATTCCAGGCATGAGATTCCCCGTTTCCGGTTCCCGGAATCAAACGGCTGTCCACATCCATTTCAAGTGCCAGACGATAAAAGAGCACCGCATAACCCTGGCAAACCGCTGTACCGTTGATCAGCGCCGCGTATGCAGTGAATTTCAGTTTATAATCTGCATCTTCCAGATGATCATAATCATAGACCGTATGCTCACAGATATAGTCATAGATCGCCTTCACTTTTTCATAATCCGTGTCATCATACACATCCAGCTGATCCAACAGTTCCGCCACGGCGGTATCCATCTCATTTTCCTGCTCAATAGTTGTGTAATAGGTGAAGGTATAAGTGATCTTTACATAATAAATTCCATCTTTTGTTGTATAGGAGATGCTCGCCTTCCATCCTCCATACTGCCAGGCAAGATAATCTCCTTCGGTAGGATTCCCGGTATGCTCAATCGCATGGTTAAAAACTTCATGTGCCAGCTCTTTTGCCCGATCACTATCAAGCGCGTCTGTCTGCAGGCCGATCTCAATGGTCTCCTCGCGCTGTTTCATGTCCGCGCGCATAACCGCACCGGCTTCTTTGGTATCTGTGTAATACTCAAGTTCTTCTGCAGATGCTGCTCTGACCCGCAAGCCGTCCTTCAGATCGGATTCTTTCATCACATCCGAATAGAGCGGGTTTATGTAAGTAATCTCATAATGATCAGGTTCTGCCGCAAATACCATCCCAGGCAATAACCCAAGACACATGGTCACAGAAAGCAGCAGAGCAAGAAATCGTTTCATTGGTTTTCTCCTTTCTTTTCACTTGAAACATTCTTTTAAGGCATTTCTTTTGAAAGAATATCCCTTTCGGCCCAAATGCCCTCTCTCACTATACTTCTCTTTGGTGATCCATGCAAGCGTTTTGAAAAAAATGCCGCCAGATAACCATTTTGATTCATGGTCCGCTGACGGCATGTTCTGTCAATATGTTTTTCTAGTTCTGCCCGTAATATGCATTTGCTCCATGCTTTCTGTTATAATGCTTATCCTGGAGTTCCTGCGGTGCAGGCTGGATTCGCGGATTAATGGTTTCAGCGCGGTATGCCATCTTTGCCACCTCTTCCAGTACAACCGCGTTATGCACTGCCTCATGAGCATCCTTGCCCCAGGAAAAAGGACCATGATTTTTACACAGCACTGCGGGAACAGCCGTCACATCCTTGCCCAGCCGGTTGAACTCATTGACGATCAGATGGCCCGTATTTTCTTCATATGCCTCGTCAATCTCCTCTTTTGTCAGGCAGCGCAGACAGGGTACTTCACCATAAATATAATCTGCATGCGTGGTTCCGTAGCAGGGAATGCTTCTTCCCGCCTGAGCCCAGCTGGTCGCATAGGAAGAGTGCGTATGTACCACACCGCCGATCTGCGGAAATGCCTTATACAGTTCCAGATGTGTGGGAGTATCAGAGGATGGTTTGTACCGCCCTTCCACTTTGTTTCCGTTCAAATCCATGACAACCATATCATCCGGTGTCAGCAGATCGTAATCCACTCCGCTTGGTTTAATAACAAACAGCCCGCTCTCACGGTCGATCTCACTGACATTTCCCCAGGTAAATGTCACAAGATGGTATTTTGGAAGAAGCATATTTGCTTCATAGACACGTTTTTTTAATTCCTCTAACATTTTCCTACCTCTTTATTTCAGATTTTCCACTGCGGCGCGCTCGATGGCAAGTCCATCCTTATAGCGCTCGATGAAGGTTTCAAATCCGGCTACATCTGCCGGATCCGGATCCATCTTGCTTCCTTTGTTTCCGCCAAATACTTTCTTTGCCAGATAGTCATCCAGAGTCTCCGCTTCCCCTTTATTGATCATATAGGAAGCCAGCAGTGCGATACCCCAGGCACCGCCTTCCCCTGCAGTTTCCATAACCGATACCGGTGCATTCATCGCCGCAGCGAGAATCCTCTGACCTACTCCCTTTGTCTTAAACAATCCGCCGTGGCCAAAAATCTCATCCACCAGAACATGCTCTTCCTTCAGGAGAATATCAAGTCCCACTTTCAGCGCACCAAGTGCTGTGAACAGATGAACTCTCATAAAGTTTGCCAGATTGAATTTGCTGTTTGGAGTGCGCACAAACAGAGGACGTCCTTCCTCAAAGTCTGTAATATGTTCGCCGGAAAAATAGTTATAGGACAACAGGCCGCCGCAGTCTGCATCCCCCTCCAGAGCTTTGTTGTACAGAGTCCCGAACAGCTCGTTCATATCAACTTTTACACCAAACGCTTCTGCAAATTCCCGGAACAGTCCTACCCAGGCATTCAGATCCGAAGTACAGTTCTGGCAATGAACCATAGCCACCGGATGACCGGTTGGCGTGGTTACCATATCAATTTCCGGATATACTTTGGAAAGATTCTTTTCCAGAACAATCATTGCAAATACAGAGGTACCTGCGGAAACATTTCCGGTTCTCTTGGTCACACTGTTGGTGGCAGCCATGCCGGTACCTGCGTCACCCTCCGGCGGACAAAGCGGAATTCCAGCCTGCAGATTTCCGGAAACATCGAGAAGCTTTGCGCCTTCCTTTGTCAGAAAGCCTGCATTTTCACCCGCAACCAGTACTTTCGGAAGAATCCCGGTCACTTTCCATGGATAGCCTTTCTCTGCTGCCAGCTGATCAAATTTTCCCACCATATCTGCGAAATACGTGTTTGTCTCAGAGTCAATCGGGAAGATACCGGATGCCTCACCGACACCGACTACCCGCTCTCCTGTCATTTTCCACTGAATGTAGCCTGCCAGAGTAGTCAGGTAATCAATGTCTTTTACATGCTCCTCTCCGTTTAACATTGCCTGATACAGATGAGCAATCGTCCATCTCTGCGGAACATGATAAGAAAACAGTTCTGTCAGTTTCTCGCTTGCCTCACCGGTAATATTGTTTCTCCAGGTGCGGAAGGGTACCAACAGATTGCCCTCTTTGTCAAATGCCATATAGCCATGCATCATGGCACTAAATCCGATAGCTCCCACCGTGGTAAGGGTAACGCCATATTTTTCTTTGACATCTGCCGCCATATTTGCATAGGCATCCTGCAGACCGCTCCAGATATCCCCAAGAGAGTAGGTCCAGATTCCATTTTCAAAACGATTCTCCCAGTCATGGCTTCCGGAAGCGATCGGCGCATTGTCTTCCCCTATCAGCACCGCTTTGATTCTTGTCGAACCAAATTCAATACCGATCGCCGTTTTTCCGGACAGAATAGCGTTCTTTGCATCCATTCCCATATGAATTTTCCTCCATTCTTTTTATCTATAATATACCGAATTCCATCTCAGCTCGTTGCGCAGCTGATGAATGGTGGTATTTTTATCAATCACGATGCTTTCAATTCCCATGGCAGCTGCCCAGTCACACATCTGCTCAGAAGTCAGATCGTAGGAAAAAGCAGTATGATGTGCGCCGCCTGCATAGATCCAGCTCTCTGCTCCCACCTGAAGATTCGGTTCCGGTACCCAGAAGTTTGTGGCAACCGGAAGCTTTGGCATCGGCTTTTCTACCTTTTTGCAGTTTACATCATTGATGATCAGACGGAAACGATTCCCAAGATCAATCAGAGATGCGGCAATCCCATGGCCCTCTTTGGAGGTAAATACAAGACGTGCCGGATCTTCACGGTTACCCATGGACAGCGGCTGACATTTGATGGAAATCGGTCCGTCTGCGATAGTCGGACAAACCTCCAGCATATGTGCTTCCAGAATTCCTTCTTTTCCCGGCACCAGATTGTAAGTGTAGTCTTCCATAAAAGAAGTTCCTCTTGCGTCCTTCACACCGGCTGTCATGATTTTCATCAGACGCACCATAGCCGCAGTCTTCCAGTCGCCCTCACCGCCAAATCCATATCCTTTTTCCATCAGTCTCTGGATTGCCAGACCAGGCAGCTGTTTTAAGGAACCAAGATCCCCAAAATGAGTTACGATTGCCTGATAATTCTTCTCCTCCAGGAATTTTTCGAAACCGATCTCGATCCCTGCCTGCACTGCAACATGACGGCGGAATTCTTCCGGATCTCTTCCCTCCAGATGGATCTGATACCTGCTGTAATACTCTTCTACCAGCGCATCAATATCTCCCTGACTTACCTGGTCCACATACTCAGCAATCTCGTTCACTGGATAGGCATCTATCTCCCATCCGAATTTGATCTGAGCTTCCACTTTATCTCCTTCGGTCACTGCAACATTTCTCATATTGTCAGCGATACGGCACACGCGGATATGACTGCTCTCCATAATTCCAATTGCGGTTCGCATCCATCCGGCAATGCGCTCCTGTACCTCCCTGTCATCCCAGAAGCCCATAATGACCTTGCGCTCAATATTCATACGAGTGACGATATGTCCGTATTCTCTGTCTCCGTGAGCTGCCTGGTTTTCATTCATGAAATCCATATCGATGGTATCATAAGGAATCTCACGGTTAAACTGTGTATGCAGATGAAGCAACGGCTTACGGAACTCCTGCAGACCAAGAATCCAGGATTTCGCCGGTGAAAACGTATGCATCCAGGTAATGACACCTGCACAGTGCTCATCTGCGTTTGCTTCATTCAATGTTTTTCGGATCAGTTCATTGGTAATCAGGGTAGGTTTCCATACAACCTCGCAGGGAAGGACTCCCGACTGATTCAATGCCTTTACTATAATCTGCGAATGCTCTGCCACATGCGAAAGGCATTCATCTCCGTACAGGTCCTGAGAACCGGTACAAAACCAAAACTGATATTTCTTTGCTGTCTCCATTTTTTTCTATACTCCTTTTTATTTTATACTGTTTTTTTCGGTGCGGTAGATTCCCGGATAATGAGTCTGGGGGAAATCAGACGTTCCACTTTGCTGTCCTCCTGCGGAACTTTCCGGATCTGTTCAAGAATCAGCTCCGCTGCCATCTCTCCTAAGCGTTCCTGGGGATGCATAATCGTTGTAATGCCGATCGGGCTTGTCTGACCGATCAGGGAATTGTCATATCCGGTCACGGAAATATCATCCGGTATGGATAAACCACGCTCTCTCAAAGTGGAAATGACAGCCAGGGCAATCTGATCATTATAGCAGACCACCGCATCCATCGCCTTTCCCTCATCCAGCATCAGATTCAGCATCAAACCCGGTTTTACTTTCCTGTCTTCTGTGTGAAACCAGATTATGTTTTCCGGATCGTAGGGGATGCCCGCCTCCTGCAGCGCTTTGACATACCCCAGATGCCGCTGTGCTCCCTGGCTGTCATCCGCTTTAAAGATACCCACGATCTTTCTATGTCCATAATCAATCAAATGTTTGGTGAGCAGATAACCTCCCTGACAATCATCCATCAGAATATGAGGTTTATCGAGCATCTGCGGATAGCTTCCCTGAATAAATACATAGGGAATATCGTAGTCATCCAGCATCTGATACAAGTTTGTATGCCTGCAAAGAATCTGACTCTTGCTCGGCTCAATAATCAGACCGTCAATGGGTTTGTTTAACAGCTCTTTGAGAACCTTTTCCTCATTGGTTCGGCTGTTTCCCGTATTCTTCAGAATAATACTGTATCCGTTTGCTGTCAGAACCCGATCCATTCCCTGAATCAGTCTCGGAAATATATAGTCTGAAATATACGTTGTCACCACCGCAATGTTTCTGGAATTATGACGCTGAATAACCCTCTCGGAACAATAAGTCCCTTTTCCGTGATGCGCAGTCACATAACCTTCATTTTCGAGAATGGAAAGTGCCTTACGCACTGTATGGCGGCTGAGGCCGTAAATTACAGTCAGCTCGTTTTCTGACGGAAGCTTTTCCCCTGCTTTTATTTTCCCTGACAGAATATCTTCTTTCAGCTGTTCCATCAGCGCAAAATATTTAGCTTTCCCGCTTTCGTTATCCATTCATACCGGCCTCCTTTTCTCTTACTTCTCATTTAGTATACAACTTGTACGTTCCTCTTGACAAGTTGTACGAAACAGCCTCTGTATCTCTTTCCTCTAAAATAATTCAGCACACGCAGACGGCTATTGGCAGCTTTTAATACAGATTTTACAAGTCCCACAGGACCTTTTTTCACATACATCGCAACAAAAAAATACTGCCGGATGGATATCACTCTGTACGTTGCTTCCAACATCAGAGCGATCAACATCCGACAGCACTTCTTTATGTATCAACAGCCGATATTACTTTTGATTCAGTATACCGCAATCCCGGATTCTGGAAATCGCTTCCTGTATTTCCGGTTCGTCCTTCACAAGAGCAATCCGAACATATCCTTCACCGGACGCTCCGAACGCATTTCCCGGTGTTACCAGCACACCGGATTTTTCCAGAAGTTCTGACACAAACGCTTCCGAGGAAGAAAATCCATCCGGAATCTTTGCCCATACAAACATGGTGGCTGGACTTTTCTCAACTTTCCAACCGATAGATGTCATTCCTTCGCACAGGCAGTCTCTTCGCCGGCGATAAGCCTCTCTTGTGCTTTTCACACAACTCTGGTCTCCCGTGATTGCCGCAACCGCCGCCTTCTGAATCGGAAGAAACATACCGTAATCCATATTCGATTTCAGTCTGGAAAGCATAGCAACAATCTGTTCGTTTCCGATGCAGAAGCCGATCCTGGCTCCTGCCAGCCCATACGTTTTGGAAAGGGAGTTGAACTCCACACCCACATCCATGGCTCCGGGACAGGCAAGGAAACTTCCTGTTGGCTCCGTATCAAAGACAAGTTCACTGTATGCATTGTCATGAAGCACAATAATATCGTATTTTTTCGCAAACGCTACCAGTTTTTCGTAAAATTCCATCGGAGCAATCGCAGCGGTGGGATTATTCGGATAAGACACTACCATCAGCCTGGCCTTTATTGCAATTTCTTCCGGAATCTCATCAAAATCAATCAGATAATTCTTTTCTTTTTTTAATGGCATCGGATACAGCTCGGCACCCGCTATCACTGGGCCGTCGCCAAAAACCGGATAGCAGGGATCCGGCACCAGTACCACATCACCCGGATCCACAACTGCCAGTGCAAAATGGGCCAGCCCTTCCTGAGATCCCAAAAGGGAAACCACCTGTGTCCTTGGATCAATCTTTACATGATATCTTCTCTGATACCATTCCGCCACGGCATCATCGAGTTCCCTGGTATCCTTAATCGCATAGACATAATTCCTCTCATCCGCAGCAGCGGCTGTGAGCGCGTCAATGACATGCCCGGCCGGTGGAATATTCGGCGTTCCGACACTCAGGTCGATCACCTTCTCTCCGGCTTCTTCTTTTGCCTGTTTGCGATTCAGTAATACGGTAAAAATATTTTCACCAAAATGATCCATTCTCTTCGAAAACTGCATGACTGTTTATTCCCTTTCTTCTCCTGTATTCCGATAAACGGGCACCTTGCTGCCCCTCAAAAAACGATGGCGGATATACCAGAGTGTCGCATCTTCCCCCTGTTCGGCAAGCATTTTCAACAAAAACTCCAGTTGAGACATCGTCTGCGGGTGTACAAACCACAGATGATCTTTTCCTTTTAGAAAATACTGATAGGGTGCCTGATCTGTATAGTCATTTCCAAGATATACTCTGGAAGCACTGAACCGGTCCATGATCATCTCTGCCACATACTTTCTCGGCATCGGTACTCCTTCGATCACGGTACCACAGTTAATCCCGTAATCCACCCAATACTCAAACTGATGTTTATTCCGGCCTTTATGGTGCAGCCAGGATCTGGACATTCCCGTGTCTTCCCGCTCCGCATTGTTCGGACTCCGATCCCCCTGATAATATCTGGCACCGACGAAGAACTCTGTCGGGGAATACTTGGATAAGTCGTGGGTCAGTCCCTGATAATACAAGCCAATTCTGAAACAGTAACGCATTACCAGCAGCTTGTGTGTTGTGATTGTCTTAAAGTGCTGCCAAGCCTTCATAACCTGATTACTCCTGCTTTCCTGATAAAATCATGATACTGCGGGGAGCCACTGTAACCATCTTTCCTTTGATCCTGGGGCCCTTGCCGTTTTCATAAAAACATTCCTCTTTTGCCGTATCGACATCCACCTGCCAGATCTGTTTTCCCGCAAGTGCAGGTAAAGCCAGCTCCCGGGCATTCCAATGCATATTGTAAGCGATGTAGAGGGAAGCATCCACCGTTCCGTCTTCTTTCGGATAATAATCCCCACAATACATCACGCCGATGGATCGACAGGTGTTCTCCATCTCGGAATACCACGCCCGCTGACTGTGATATGACATATCCGGACTGCCAAAAGCTTTATAGTCCAGGAGTCTGGGTTCCGACCCTGCATGGAAAGCGGGATGTTCTTTTCGAAAAACGATTGCTTTTTTTACAAAATCCAGAATCTCCGGATACTTTTTTCCGGCATTCCAGTCAATCCATCCGATTTTATTATCCTGACACCAGGCATTGTTGTTTCCCTTCTGACTGTTGCCAAATTCATCGCCGCCATAAATCATTGGGGTTCCCTGACTGGTCAGAAGAATCAGAAACGCATTTTTTAACTGGCGCACTCTCAGTTCCCGGATCGCTGCTTTGCGTGTAGGTCCTTCCGTCCCACAGTTCCAGGAATCATTCTTCGCGGTTCCGTCTGTATTCTCTTCTCCATTCTCCTCATTATGTTTCGTTTCATAGGAAACCATATCCATCATGGTAAAGCCGTCGTGTTCAGCAAAATAATTGATCACTCCATGTGTGGAAGGATTTCTCCTCAGAAAATAGGAAAAACCGGCAAGGCTTCCCTCATCTCCTTTCAGGAAGCGCCGCATGCATTCCTGATATCCCTGATTTTGTTCTCCCAGATTCCTGCTTTCCGGCTTCAATCCGCCATAAATCTGTCCTGCGTCAAAGCCGACAAAAATCAATTTTGTTTTCTTCAAAAGAGGATTTTTTGCTGCTTCAGCTGCCAGTGATCCATCCCCGATCACGCGGAATCCGTCCACATGGAAGGTCACCAGGTAGTATTCCAGAATATTCATGGCACGGGCAGCTCCGACCGTCGGCGGGAAAGAAAATTCCAGAATGCACTCCATTCCCGCTTCATGAAGCCCGTCCACCAGCTTTGCAAACTCCTGCACCGGATGATGTGTCGCAGAAAAGGAAGATTTCGGCGCATAATAGAGAGCTCTGTTTCCATATCCCCAGAAATTCACTTTTTCCGTTTTCTCTTCCCCGGGAGGAAGCAGATGAGATGTCTTTGCTTCTTCTTTTGGCGGCATTTCAAAATATTCGTAAACCGGCATCAGCTCCACTGCATTTACTCCGAGCTCCCTCAAATAAGGGATTTTCTCGATCACACCAAGAAAGGTTCCCTTATGTTTTACCCTGGATGAGGAATCCTTTGTAAAACCTCTGACATGAAGTTTATAAATCAATAATTCTTCATACGGATGATAAAGCGGCTGTGTGTTCATCATCGGCTTTCTGGCAATCAGACAGCGAACCGAATGTTCATCCGGATTCCATGGTTCTCCGAATTTCTCTCTGCCCTCAAGAGCAGTGGCATTCGGATCCTGGCACACCTTTCCATTCACACAATAATTATAGGAAAAATTTCCGTTAAGTCCGCAGACTGTCATTGCAGCGACAGAGCCAAGCCTGTGTTCGTTTGAAAAGGGAATCCGCTCATATGGTTCCTTTTCTCCTTTTCTGTACAGCAGAAGCTCTGCATGCTGTTCCTCCGGCACTTCAAAAGCAAAATGATACCCTTTCTCTACCCTGGACGCTCCCAGGTTTCTCGGATCCCCGGGCAAAATCCGGAGTTCTCCCTTTTCTTTTCTCTGACTCATCTCTCTTCCGCCTTTCTTGTACCCTTACTATGCTGTTCTTTCAATCAGGAAATGACAAGTTCCACCGGACAGTGGTCCGATCCCTGTACTTCTGTATGGATTTTTGCATCCTCCAGACGATCTTTGAGTCCCGTCGACGTGCAAAAATAATCAATTCTCCATCCCGCATTTTTCGCCCTGGCAGAGAAACGGTAAGACCACCAGGAATAAATCCCTGTCTGTTCCGGATAGAAATACCGGAACGTATCAATAAATCCATTCTCCAGAAGTACAGAAAATTTCTGCCGCTCCTCGTCGGTAAACCCGGCGTTCTTCCGGTTCGTGGAAGGATTTTTCAGATCAATTTCTTTATGTGCAACATTCAGGTCTCCACAGAAAATCACAGGTTTCTCTTCCTCGAGCTTCTTCAGAAAGGCCAGAAAGGCATCCTCCCAGCTCATCCGATAGGCCAGTCTGACCAGTTTTTCCTGAGAATTTGGTGTGTACACCGTCACAAAATAGAAAGACGGATACTCTGCTGTGATCACCCGTCCTTCATGATCAAATTCTTCAACTCCGATACCATATCTCACTGAAATTGGTTCTTCTTTTGTGAATAATGCAGTTCCGGAATATCCTTTCTTTTCTGCGTAGTTCCAATACTGGTGATAACCGGGAAGCTCCAGATCAATCTGTCCTTCCGAAAGCTTCGTTTCCTGCAGACAAAAGATATCCGCATCCGCCTGATTGAAATACTCCAGAAATCCTTTCTTCATACATGCCCGCAGGCCATTCACATTCCAGGATATAAACCGCATTATGAAAAATCCTCCTTCAAATTCATCGTGATTTCATTATAACACAACCCACCGCCCTTGGAAACACCTCGATTTACATATTTCTTTATCGAATCACCTGCAGTGTTTCCAGGGTACGATCCGACGGACCGTGAAAAGCGCAGCCATTATTTTTACCGCGATAAATCAGATCCAGTATTTCCCCCGTGATCATCTCACCGGGGTAAATCAGAGGAATTCCAGGTGGATAGGGAACGATCATTTCTCCTGCAGTACAGCCTTTTGCATCCCAAAAGGATACCGTCTTTTTTCTGGCAAAATAGGCTTCTCTCGGTGTCAGATGCATCAGAGGGATTGCCCGCCGCATCTGCATGTCCTTTGTTTCCGGCACCTGTTCTTTCTCCCGGATCAAACTGTTTGCTTTCTCTTTTTCCTGTTCCCATGCGAGCGTTTCCACTCCATGGATCAGACGGTAAAGATCCTCTTCTTCGTTCGCCCAGGTAATGACGGCTACCACATTTTCTTCATCGGAGAGCTCTGTGCTTACACCGAAACGCTCATAAAGAAGCTGCTGCAGCTCGTATCCTCCGATCCTGAGATCCTTCATGGAAAACACCAGACGCGTTGGATCAATCCGGTAAATACCGTCTTTTCCTTCCGCTTGTTTGTTGAGGATGCGTACACC
>JALEOU010000062.1 GCA_022766945.1 Fusicatenibacter sp.
GAACTGCCACACAATTAAACTAAGGCGCTTAAACAATTCTTAGTGTACGGATTCATGATGCCACTTATTTGTGCTTGAAAAGGCAGAACTAACACTGATTTATATGCTGTCTAAAACGAAGAAAGTTATTACAACTCCTCCCCCCGTGCTTTGTAGTATAGCCTCTTACAAACAATTCTACAGCACAACGTAGAGAGTTGGAACACTTTCATTACTATTTGTGCCGCCCAGCCAAAGGCGGCGGAATGGAGATTGATATGGCAAAAGAAAAGAAACTGGTACAGGCAATTACTTCTATGGAGGAGGATTTCGCCCAGTGGTATACCGATGTGGTCATCAAGGCAGATCTGATCGGCTACACCAGTGTAAAGGGATGTATGGCAATTAAACCGGCAGGATATGCAATTTGGGAGAATATCCAGCATGAACTGGATCGCCGTTTTAAAGAGACCGGTGTGGAAAATGTATATATGCCCATGTTTATTCCGGAAAGCCTTCTGGAAAAGGAAAAAGATCATGTGGAGGGATTTGCCCCGGAGGTTGCATGGGTTACCATGGGAGGACTGGATCCTCTTCAGGAACGTCTCTGTGTCCGTCCTACTTCTGAGACCTTGTTCTGTGATTTTTATAAAAAAGACATTCAGTCGCACAGAGATCTGCCGAAAGTATACAATCAGTGGTGCTCTGTTGTGCGCTGGGAGAAAACAACGCGTCCGTTTCTGCGCTCCAGAGAATTTTTGTGGCAGGAGGGACATACCGCACATGCGACAGCAGAGGAGGCAGAAGAGCGCACAGTACAGATGCTGAATCTGTATGCTGATTTCTGTGAGCAGGTACTGGCAATTCCTGTTGTAAAAGGACAGAAAACAGACAAGGAAAAATTCGCGGGAGCGGTTGCGACCTATACCATCGAATCTCTGATGCATGATGGAAAAGCACTGCAGTCCGGTACCAGCCATAACTTTGGAGACGGGTTTGCCAGAGCATTCGATATTCAGTTTACAGATAAAGACAACACACTGAAATATGTTTATCAGACTTCCTGGGGTATGACAACCCGTATGATTGGTGCAATCATCATGGTACACGGTGATAACAGCGGACTGGTTCTGCCGCCGAAAATTGCCCCCACTCAGGTGATGGTGATTCCGATCCGTCAGGATGCACAAGGTGTTCTGCAAAAAGCACATGAAGTACTTGACGCACTGAATGCTGCCGGTATTCGTGCAAGACTTGACGACAGTGACAAGAGCCCGGGCTGGAAATTCTCGGAGCAGGAAATGCGCGGCATTCCGGTACGTGTGGAGCTGGGGCCCAAAGATATTGAGAAAGGGCAGGCAGTTCTGGTACGCCGTGATACCAGAGAAAAGATGGTAGTATCCATTGATGAGCTTCCGGTTCAGATGGCCAAACTGCTTGAGACAATTCAGAATGATATGTTCCAGCGTGCACTGTCCCACAGGGAAGCACACACAACCGATGTTACCACTTATGAGGAATTCAAAAAAGTGATCGATGAGAAGCCGGGCTTCATTCGGGCCATGTGGTGCGGAGATCAGGCATGTGAGGATAAAATTAAGGAAGATACAGCTGCTACCAGCCGGTGTATACCGTTTGAGCAGAAACAGATCAGTGATACCTGCGTCTGCTGCGGAAAAAAAGCGAAAAAAATGGTGTACTGGGGAAGGGCATATTAAATATCGAGAAAAAACACACCTCGGATCCGGGGTGTGTTTTTTCTCTTAATGCGATGAGCGAGCCAGATTATTCTTCTTTTTGATTCTGTGAATCTTCTGTTGTATTCTCGGCAGGCTTGTCTTCGGCTGTGCTATGGTCAATGGTATTCAGAATCGTATGGACAACCTCCTGCGGACTTAACTTTCTGCGGCGGAACTGAAACAGATCCTGCTCGTTGATTTCCTTTTTGGTATAAGGGATGGCTTCTTTTGTTTCCGGATCGATGTGATCCAGCTTCCGATAAAAGGCCGTATCTTTGGGAAGATTGTGCTTATCCAGCAGATGCTCTGAGAGATTACGGAAGAACGTACAGATGATTGCGCAGACTGGTACTGCGATAATCATGCCAAAGACGCCCATGAGGCCTCCACCGATGAGGATGGAGATAATGATCAGAAAACTGGACACACCAGTGGTCTCTCCGAGAATCTTCGGACCGAGAAAATTTCCGTCAAACTGCTGAAGAAGCAGAACAAAAATCAGAAAATAAAGCGCCTGGAGAGGATCGATCAGCAGGATCAGAACCAGACAGGGAACAGCGCCCAGGAACGGTCCGAAGAACGGAATGATATTGGTGACACCGATGATTACACTGACCAGCAGAGCATACGGTGTACCGATCAGATTTGTCACGAGATAGCAAATGATTCCGATGATAATGGAATCAATGATCTTGCCGACCAGAAAGCCGCTGAATTCCTTGTTGATATACTGACAGTCGCGAATGAGCGCATTTCCGCGCTCGAGACCGAGAAATGCATAGACGGCTTTTTTCATTTTGGCAATATAGTTTTCTTTATGATATAAGATATAGATGGCCACGATGGCGCCGAGCAGGACATTTTTGAAAACCGTCACCATTGAGAGCAGCTGTCCGGAAAGGTTCAGCAGTATATCACGAAGTGCCGGCATCAGATCGTTGGTCATCCAGTTGGATAATCTGGTGGTAAATTCAGAAAAAAACTGGTCTGCACTTTGCAGAAGATCCGGATAGTTTTTCAGCAGTTTTTCAAAGTAGAGCTGTATATTGGAAACATAACTGGAAAAGTTGATTGTAATATTGGCAATGCTGGAAAAAAGTTCCGGGATCAGTGTAGCGATCAGAATATACAGTGCAAAAATAACAACCAGATACATCAGAACGATCAGAAGACCTCGTGTCACCTTCTTTGAACGGAGTGTCTGCTCTTTCTGCCTGCGGGTATAAAACGGAGCAATTATCCGGCCTTCGATCAGATTGATGGCCGGGCTGATAACATAGGAAATGATCAGGGCAAAAATCAGCGGGCTTAAAATGTGAAGAACATTGCGGGCAATTCTGCGCACGGAATCCTGATGAAAAAGAAGGTAGTAAAATAGCAGAGAAGCGGCAATTACCAGAAAAGCAGTCAGACCTGCCATCAGATATTTTTGGTACTTGCGAAATTTCATAATATGGTTTCGACCCCTTTCCGTAGATTGAAAGATACAGACCAAAAGGAAGAATGAACCGTTTGGTCCTTCTGTCATATGGTAACACATTTTTGAAAAAAAGTCATTATGATCCGTGGCTTGCAGGCTTTTATTTTTGTTGTTATAATGGAAAAACACGAGCAGAATGTTCGCGAAATCATTCGGCATCACGACAGTACGGTGTTTGTGAAACGCCGATCGAAATGAGGAAGGAGCAGATACGATTGAAAATGAAACTTCCAGCCAGTGTAAAGATGGTGATCGATTCGTTGATAGCCAGAGGGTATGAAGCCTATGCGGTAGGGGGCTGTGTGAGGGACAGTGTCCTGGGAAGAATTCCGGACGACTGGGATATCACAACTTCCGCTCCTCCCGATCAGGTAAAGGCGATATTTTCCAGAACGGTGGATACCGGACTGGCCCATGGAACAGTCACGGTTCTTGTGGGCAGCCACTCCCACGAGGTTACCACTTATCGCATTGACGGAGAATATGAGGATGGACGTCATCCCAAAGATGTCTTGTTTACTTCGAATCTGGCAGAGGATCTGAGAAGAAGAGATTTTACAATCAATGCGATGGCTTATAACGATGAGGAAGGTCTGGTCGACCTCTTTGGAGGGATTTCTGATCTGCAGCGGAAGGTAATCCGATGCGTTGGCGATCCTATGGAGCGCTTCGGTGAGGATGCACTCAGGATTTTACGTGCTCTCCGGTTTTCGGCTCAGCTTGGATTTTCCATCGATCGGGTTACGATGGATGCGATTGTTCGTCTTTCCCCCACGCTGGAAAAAATCAGTGCGGAACGGATTCGGGTAGAACTGACGAAGCTTCTTCTTTCAGCATGTCCGGAATACATGCAGGCAGTTTATGAGGCGGGGATCACCTCTGTGGTGCTCCCGGAATTTGATGCAATGATGGATACTCCCCAGCATAATCCGCACCACTGTTATTATGTCGGAGAACATACTCTGGAAAGCCTGCGCTATGTTCCGTCGGATCCGGTGCTTCGCTGGACGATGCTGCTTCATGATATCGGAAAACCTTCGTGCCATACAACCGATGCACAGGGAGTGGATCACTTCAAAGGGCATGGGCTCAAAGGGGAAAAAATGGCGGAAATGATTCTGAAACGTCTGCGCTTTGACAATGAGACGATCCGTCAGGTAACAACGCTGATTCGCTGGCACGATTGCCGTATGGAGCCGGTTGGCAAAACCGTTCGGCGTATTCTGAATAAGATCGGTCCGGATCTGTTTGAAAAACTGATGCAGGTGCAGTATGCGGATGCGATGGCTCAGAGCCTTTATCACAGAGAAGAAAAAATTCAGCGGATCAACCGGGTTCGTGCCTGTGGGGAAGAAATTCTGGCGAAAGGAGAGTGCTGTTCCCTGAAAACCATGGACTTAACCGGCAGAGATCTGATCGCGCTTGGCTGCCCGCCCGGTCCCAGGGTTGGGGAATATCTCAATCTGGCTCTGGAGCAGGTGCTCGATGATCCGGGCAAAAATCAGAAAGAGTACCTGATTGATTTTCTAAGGCCGTTGATCGATCAGAAGTAAAAATGAGGTATCCGGAAATAGGGAAGAAGAGGAATTCTCACTTTTCTCTGCGCATAGATTAGATAGACAGCAGAAAAAGGGGGAGTTTTTGTGTATGATTATGGCCTGAGTGTTTTGCCGCGCTATGCGCTCACCTGTTCCTCATCTGCGCGTGTGCGGGGCGCTCTTCTATGCGATACGGACAAGGGCCTTAAAATAATCAGCGAATTTGGAGGTGCAAATGCGAAACTGGAACAGCAGTATCTGTTCCAGCAGCAGATTACGGCATCAGGAATCCTCCGGTGTGATCAGGTACTTCGAAATGAAGAAGGGGAACTGGTTACCGTCGGGGAAGACGGAATTCCTTACATTGTCCGTGAGTGGTGTCCGGGCAGAGAGTGCGATACCAGAAATAAGGATGAGATCATCCGTGCCGCAAGAGCACTGGCACGGCTACATACCATCATACATCTTCCGGTAAAAGAAGAGTACGTCAAAGAATCGCTGGTACAGGAGTGTACCAGACACAATGCAGAAATCAGGAAAATACGGAAATATCTTCTGAAAAAGAAAAAACGGAATGAATTTGAAACGCTTCTTCTTTCCTGCGCTGAGCCGTATCTTGCACAGGGTGAGGAGATGGTTGAACATCTTTGCCGTTCTTCCTATGAACAACTTCGTGTGCAGGCGATCACAAGAGGCAGTATCTGCCACGGGGAATATAATCAGCACAATATTCTGCTGGATGGTGTTAAGGCGGAAATGATTGTGAATTTTGAAAAATGGGATTTCGACCTTCCAACAGCAGATCTCTATCATTTTATGCGAAAAATCCTGGAAAAACATAACTGGGACAGACATACCGCGGATCTGCTGCTGAACGCGTACAATGCCGTTCGCCCGCTTGGCGTAGAGGAGCTGCAGGATCTTAAGCTGAGGATTTCTTACCCGTGGAAATACTGGAAGATTGCGAATCATTACTACGGAAGCAGCAAAGCATGGATTTCGTCGAAAAATACGGAAAAGCTCAGACAGCTCAATGCACAAAAGGAGGATTGGATAAATTTTATTAAAAATGTTGATTTCTAATTTCTTTTTTGGGCATTATGGTTTATAATATAGAAGAGTTTAGTGGATAAGGTGCCGGATGCAAAAATACATCCGGCGCGTCTTTCCAAAAAAACGGAGTCATCCGCAAAAAACGCGGAGATGCCGACAGGGGAAACTTAACGAAATTATTGGAGGTACGAAGATGGATTACAAAGCAACCTATGAATCATGGCTGGAAAATCCTTATTTTGATGAGGATACGAAAGCAGAACTTCGGGCAATTGCAGATGATGAAAACGAGATCCAAGACCGTTTTTACACAGAGCTGGAGTTTGGTACCGCTGGTCTTCGCGGTGTGATTGGTGCCGGCACCAATCGGATGAATATCTATGTGGTTCGAAAAGCAACCCAGGGATTGGCAAATTACATAGCATCTGTGAATGGACAGGCAAAAGGTGTGGCGATTGCTTTTGATTCCCGCCGCATGTCTCCGGAATTTGCAAATGAAGCAGCGCTCACTCTTGCAGCAAACGGTATTAAGGCATATATTTTTGAGTCCCTTCGTCCGACACCGGAACTGTCCTATGCAGTGCGTAAACTGGGATGTATCGCAGGTATCAATATCACAGCGAGCCACAACCCGCCGGAATATAACGGATACAAGGTATACTGGGAGGACGGTGCACAGATCACACCGCCTCACGATACAGGAATTATGGCAGAAGTCAAAGCCATCACAGTGTATGATGAAAATACGGTAAAGACCATGGAGAAAGAAGCCGCCATTGCAGCAGGCCTCTATGAAGTGATCGGTGCCAATATTGATGATCCGTATATCGAAGAGCTGAAGAGTCAGGTACTTCATATGGATTCGATCCGGGCTATGGCAAAGGAACTGAAGATTGTATACAGCCCGCTGCATGGAACCGGAAACATTCCGGCCCGCCGTGTATTGAGAGAGCTGGGATTTGAAAATGTGTATGTTGTTCCGGAGCAGGAACTTCCGGATGGCAATTTCCCGACCGTAAGTTATCCCAATCCGGAAGCTGCAGAAGCATTTGAACTGGGACTTGCTCTTGCGAAGAAAGTGGATGCGGATCTTGTACTGGCAACAGATCCGGATGCAGACCGTCTCGGTGTCTATGTAAAAGATTCCAGCACCGGAGAGTATCATACGCTGACCGGCAATATGTCCGGATGTCTCCTGGCAGATTACGAGATCGGACAGAGAAAAGAGCTGAAAGGCCTGCCGGAAGACGGAGCCCTGATTAAGACAATCGTAACAACCAATCTGGCAGATGCGATCGCAAAATATTATGGAGTACGCCTGATCGAGGTGCTGACCGGATTTAAGTATATCGGACAGCAGATTCTTGGATTTGAACAGAGCGGAAAGGGAACTTATCTGTTCGGATTTGAGGAGAGCTACGGCTGCCTGATCGGAACTCATGCAAGAGATAAAGATGCAATCGTTGCTACGATGGCACTCTGTGAGTGCGCAGCATATTACAAGACAAAGAATATGACGCTCTGGGATGCAATGCTGGCAATGTATGATCGTTACGGCTATTACAAAGACAGCATCAAGTCGATTACCCTCAAAGGAATCGAAGGACTTGCCAAGATCCAGGAGATTATGAATACCTTAAGACAGAATCCGCCGACAGAGGTTGGAGGATACAAGGTAACTTCTTTCCGCGATTATAAAGAGGATACCATAACAGACCTCACAACGAAAGAAGTGAAACCGACCGGTCTTCCGAAATCCAATGTGCTGTATTTTGACATGACCGATGATGCATGGCTGTGTGTTCGTCCGTCCGGTACAGAGCCGAAGGTGAAGTTCTATTATGGCATTAAAGGAACTTCTCTTGAGGATGCAGATGAGAAGTCTGAGAAACTCGGCGAAGAAGTTCTGGAAATGATCAATAAGATGCTGTAAGTCATATGGCAGAGAAGAAAGTGTATACTTTTAAAGATTTGCGAAACATTATAGGTAAGCTCCGAAGCCCCGACGGCTGTCCGTGGGATCGGGTTCAGACCCATGAATCTTTGTGCCCCTGTATGATTGAGGAGGCCTATGAGGCTGTGGATGGAATCCGGATCCTTACGGAATCGGGGACAACCGGGGCATTAAAAGAAGAACTTGGAGATGTACTTCTCCAAGTTCTCTTTCACTGTCAGATCGCAGAGGAAAATCAGGAATTCACCCTGGAAGAAGTGGTGGATCAGGTGGCAGCTAAAATGGTACATCGCCATCCGCATGTTTTTCCGAATGAGGAGGGATCTGTGATTCCAAAAGAGCAGGTGGACTGGGAAGCTCTGAAAAAGGAGGAAAAACCTGTACGTACACCGGAAGATGAAATCGATGCCATTCCGCACAGTCTTCCGGCTTTGATTCGTACAGCCAAAGTACTAAAGAAGATGGAACGCTATTATGGTACAGGCAGTGATGAAGCGGCATCTGCCGGACGTGTTGCTGATCTTCTGCGCGAGCTGCAGTCGGAAGAAGACGGCGGCGCAGATGCGGAAGAAATTCTCGGAGAACTTTTGCTTTGTGTAGTGAATCTTGGAAGGAAAAAAGGTCTCAACAGTGAACAGGCACTGATTCACGCTTTGGAGCGATGTATCAGCGGTAATTCACAGACTGTCCGCGTCCGGTGAACGATCATGTTTGGAAGGGGCATGCTCTTTTCCGGAATGTTATTTTTCTTGACAAGAGGTAGACTTAGGTATATAAATATGGAGAGAGTTATGCTAACAGTCTGACCATAATTTGTAGTTTGAATGTTAATACTAGCTTAGACAACGAAAACACAGGAGGAATTCACTCATGAACAAAACAGAACTAGTTGCAGCTATGGCTGAACAGACCAATTTATCCAGAAAAGATGCAGAGGCTGCTTTAAAAGCATTTATTGATGTAGTATCAGAAGAATTAAAGAAAGGTGAGAAAGTTCAGCTGGTAGGCTTTGGTACTTTTGAAGTTTCTGAGAGAGCTGCAAGAGAAGGAAGAAATCCGCAGACCGGAGAGACCATGGAAATTAAAGCCTCCAGGACTCCGAAATTTAAGGCTGGAAAAGCTTTAAAGGATATGATGAACTAAAGTTTAGATTTCTATGCGATTAGACAAATTTTTGAAAGTTTCGAGACTGATTAAGCGTCGTACCGTGGCAAATGAAGCCTGTGATGCGGGAAGAGTATTGGTGAATGAAAAACCGGCCAAGGCATCGGCCCAGGTTAAGGCCGGAGACATCCTGGAGATCCAGTTTGGAAGCAAATCGGTAAAGGTGGAAGTTCTGAACGTTCAGGAGACTGTGAAAAAGGAAGAGGCGCAGGAGCTGTATCGCTATCTGTAGACCGCTTGATGTATCAGGCATAGGATAAGAAAATCCCTCATAGAATGGAACAGAAGACCATTGTATGGGGGTTTTTTGATGGAAGAGACTGCTGCAAAAGCACACCGCCTTTCCATGGAAAACAGGGAGAAAGCCAGTCTCTTTGGAATCCTGGATGTCTATAGTTTTGATGAACATCAGGTCCTTTTATCAACCAGTGCAGGAGAGCTGTCTATTCGAGGAAAAGATTTGCATGTAAACCGCCTGCATCTGGAGCAGGGGGAGGTAGAAGTGGAGGGTAAAATCGACAGTTTTTTGTACTCCGATGGCGGACTGAAACGGCAGAAGGAAGGACCCTGGCTTGCCAGACTGTTTCGTTAAATGAGCGCTTATATGAACCGGGAATTTGTGCTGTTTTTTTGTGCCCTTTGGCGTGGTGCTTTTCTCATGATCCTCTATGATTTTCTGAGAATTTATCGGAATGCGCATGGCTGCAGCAGACGATTTGTCAGTATACAGGATCTTCTTTACTGGCTGTTGACAGCCTTCTACCTGTTTGTCGGATTATACAGGGAAAACAGTGGGGTGATCAGAGGATATCTGCTGGCTGGTCTGTTGATCGGTATGGCGGCGTGGCAGTATTCCCTGAGTCCTTACTTTGTAAGAGCAGGAAGCTGGCTTTGGAGGAAATGTGTAAAAATCGTGAAATTGCCTTTTGCAGTCCTAAAAAAGGTGAGAAAAAGGTTGAATTTTTCACAGAAGCAGGATAGAATGTTTTTATGCAGACGCAAACGGTAAGTTTTGTAAATGATTATTTTGAGGTGGAAGAAGGATGGGCAACAGAGCCGGAAAAAGCCAAAGACATCGTGCACGTGAGAATCAGAAACAGAATCGTTATGCTATGGCCAGCATTATTCTTGTGGCATGCATTCTGTTGGCAGTACTTTTCGTGAAGGGATATTCGCTTCAGAAGAGGATTGATGAGAACAGTGCGCGGCAGGCGGCATTGCAGGAAGAGATTGAAAAAGAGAATTCCAGAACAGAGGAAATCTCAGCACTGAAAGAATATATGCAGAGTGACGAGTACATAGAGAAGATGGCCAGAGAGAAGCTGGGTATGGTAAAAGAGAATGAGATCTTGTTCAAGGAGTCGAAATAGAGAGAGGCCAGACGAAAAGTTTTTTGAACAGTACTCTGATGTTTCGACAGAAAGATAGGAAAAAGGTGTCTATAATATCCCTTTGAGAACGTATGTGGAAGGGGGAGCTGTTAGATGCCGGAATGGATAATTGCCATGTTCGCGGTCAGCGCAGTGCTGATCCTTCGGGACATGGCAAAAACTTTTTTTGAAACGAGAAGAAGCCGCAGGGAAGCTGCGGTTTACGATTATCATCCTCAGAAACTGCAGATGGAGCGGTACGCAAGTACATTCCGCAATCTGGCAGAAGCTTTTTACTGTGTACCATATCAAAAAGAGCATCTGACGAAAGAGCAGACAGAGCGAATGCTGTCATTGCAGCAGAGTACTGTCTGTGCGCGCTGTCCAAAAGCCTCCTGGTGTTGGGAACAGTATCAGTATCTGACACATCAGCAGTGCATGGAGCTGCTGGAGGTGTTTGCATCAGAGGATGAAGAGAAACAGAATCTGGCAAAAGGGGAATGGGTTTCTCATTGCCTGAATGGAACAAGGTTTCTTGAGAGTCTTTACGGTCAATATCAAAAGGAGAGGCAGAATTTTCTCTGGACGAGCCGGATGGCTGAGAACCGAATTGCGGTTGCAGAGCAATTAAATGAAATGGCTGGTATTATGAACCAGGCGGC
Organism: Fusicatenibacter sp.; assembly: GCA_022766945.1. Lineage (GTDB taxonomy): Bacteria > Bacillota > Clostridia > Lachnospirales > Lachnospiraceae > Fusicatenibacter. The sequence goes on from JALEOU010000062.1 coordinate 10,940, forward strand.
CAGAGATCTCTACAGCCTGAACAGCCTTCCCGATGAGTTATCCGAAAAGATCCGCAGTCGGATGAAAAAAAACGGGGTTCTGGTACAGAAAGTATGGATGCAGGAACTGCCGAGAGAGCATCTGAAGATCTTTGTGACAATGAGAGCGGGAAAACACTGCAAAATGACACTGCGGCAGGCAGCCGGAATTCTCTCAGAATTATGCGGAACCCGTCTGGTTGCGGTCAGAGAGGATTCCCTGGTATTAAGCAGTGAGTTTTCGACCATACTGTTCTGTGAGGACGTGAATTTTCAGGTGCTGTATGGAGTGGGGCGGATCACAAAGGACAAGGAAAGTATTTCCGGAGATAATTACAGTACCCTGTGCGAAAGAGGCCAGTTCGTCCTGTGCCTGTCCGATGGCATGGGATCCGGTTATGCAGCCAATAAGGAAAGTGAGATGGTTGTGGAGCTCTTTGAGAAGTTTCTGAGATCGGGTTTTTCCAGAGAGACGGCTGCGCGTATGATTAATTCAGTAATGGTTTTGCAGAGAAATGACGGAATGTTTTCTACGGTTGATATCAGTTCCATCGACCTGTACAGCGGTGTGTGCAGTTTTCTGAAAGCAGGTGCAGCGCCGTCTTTTATTCGAAGAGACACCTGGGTGGACACGATCCAGTCCACAAGTCTGGCAGCCGGACTGATGCAGCAGCTGAATTTTGATACTGCAAAAAAGAAGCTGTACGATGGTGATTTTCTGATTATGGTAACGGATGGAGTGATGGACGCATTACCGCAGGAAGGCAGGGAAGAACGGATAAAACAGATGCTTCTGGAAATCCAGGCCGGGGAGCCAAGAGAATTTGCCAGAGAACTTCTGGAGCAGGTGCTGCGCATCGGAGAATATCAGGCCAGGGATGATATGACCGTTCTTGCGGCAAGGATCTGGAAAAAATAAGGATGACAAGTGGAGCAGACGGAAGAGAAAACGTTCGGGAGGTAATATGCGAAAGAAAATCAAAGAGTATATAGAGAAGTATCACATGATACAGCCAGGCGATACTGTGCTTTGCGGACTGTCAGGAGGTGCAGATTCCGTCTTTCTTTTTTCTGTACTGATGGAATTGAGAGAAGAGCTGCAGTTTTCTCTCCAGGCAGTTCATGTAAATCACAATCTGCGCGGTGACGAGGCGGACCGGGATGCATTGTTTGTCCAGGAGCTCTGCGAAGAAAATGGTGTGCCGTTCTATCTTTATTCGTGTCCGGTGGAACTGATGGCGAAGGAAGAACACCTTTCCATTGAGGAGGCGGGAAGACAGGCGCGGCATGCGGCATTTGAGGACTGTATGGCAAAATACCATGCAACAAAGCTGGCTTTGGCACATCACCAGAACGACCTTGTGGAGACTATGCTGTATCACATTGCCAGGGGAACTTCCCTGTCCGGACTTGCCTCCATGCGCCCCGTGCGGGGACATACGATTCGTCCGCTTCTGTGCCTTTCCAGGGCGCAGATCGAACAGGAACTGCTTAGCAGAAAGATCCGCTGGTGTGAAGACAGTTCCAATCAGGGTGATCTGTACACACGGAATAAGATACGTCACCACGTAGTACCGTATCTGACGTATCAGGTGAATGATCAGCTGCCGATGCATGCTGCTTCGCTGTCGATGGACATTCTTGAGGCAGAGGAGTACCTGGAATCACAGGCACAGAAATTGTATGAAAATTATGTCTGTGAGGATCAGGGCAGTCTGCTGATCAGTGAAAAGGCCGGCGGGGAGGCTCCGATCATGAAGCGGTATCTGATTCGGAAGTGTATGGAACATCTGGCGGGAAAATGGAAGGATCTGACAAGAGAACACGTAGAAGCTGTTACTGAACTGTTCGGAAAAGGTGTGGGAAAACAGGTGGATCTCCCCTATCAGATGCGTGCAGTAAGGGAGTATCATCAGATCCGTATGGTGTCAGGAGAGGCTGCCCAAAAGGATTCCAGGGATAATAAAAGGACTCCTAAGATGCAGGCTTTGCCCCAAGAGGGCTGTGTGACTTATCTGGGGTATGAAATCTGTGTGACCCGTCTGACCTGTGAAGGTATTTTCGAAGGAAATGTGGAAAATAAGTATACGAAATGCTTTGATTGTGATAAAATAAGTGGTAATCTTGTGCTTCGTACCCGAAAAAGCGGAGATTATCTGACCATAAATCCCAGCGGCGGGAGAAAGAAACTGAAGGATTACATGATTGACGCCAAAATTCCGAGGGAACAAAGAGACTCCGTTCTCCTTTTGGCGGATGGAGATGAGATCCTGTGGATTGTGGGGTATCGTACCGGTGAGCGCCATCGTGTGGAAGCGAATACCCGGAATATCATACAGATACAGATTAAAGGAGGAAAAACAAATGAGTGAGACTGTACGTGTGCTGCTCAGCGAGGAGGAAGTGAACCGGAGAATTATGGAGGTTGCAGACCAGATCAACCGGGATTATGCAGGAAAGGAAGTCCACCTGATCTGCGTGCTCAAAGGAGGAGTATTTTTTACCTGTGAGCTGGCGAAGAGAATTCAGGTACCGGTGAGTCTTGATTTTATGTCTGTATCCAGCTATGGGGATGATACCAAATCCAGCGGAGTGGTAAGGATCGTGAAGGATCTGGATCAGCCTCTGGAGGGAAAAGAGGTTTTGATTGTGGAGGATATCATTGATTCCGGTCGTACTCTGTACTATCTGATGGACATTCTGCGGAAAAGGAATCCGGCGTCTCTTCATCTATGTACACTGCTTGATAAACCGGAGCGCAGAGTACGAGATGTGAAAGTAGACTATACCTGTTTTAACATCCCGGATGAGTTTGTGGTGGGATATGGGCTGGATTATGCTCAGAAGTATCGGAATCTTCCCTACATTGGGGTGGTGGAATTCCATGAGGATTCCGAAGAAGCGTAAGGAATAAACAGAACAAGGAGAATAAAGTGAACAGACAGCGCAGCGGACTCGGAATCTATACAGTGCTCATGATTTTTGCAGTGATGTTCTTCTTTTATTTTGCAGAACGAATGGAGCAGCAGAACTATCTGAGTCAACAGGAATTTATTAATAAGGTGGAAAGCGGTGATGTTTCCTCGGCCAGAATCAGCCAGGATCGGGAGGTGCCTACCGGAACCATTACCCTGCAGATGAAAAACGGCAATACGTATCAGGTAAATGTTACAGATGTGAATGAAGCCATGGATCTTCTGGAGGAGGCGGATGTTGCTATCACCGTTCAGGGGATACAGCATGACAGCGTCTTCATGACATCCATACTCCCGGCCATTTTGCTTGGAGTGATTCTGCTGTTCGGCATCACCATGATGAATCACTCTATGGCAGGCGGTGGCGGCGGAAACAAAATGATGAATTTTGGAAAGAGCAATGCCCATATGTCTACCGAAAAGGATAAAAAGATTACTTTTCGTGACGTGGCTGGCCTGGAGGAAGAAAAAGAAGATCTTGCAGAAGTGGTAGATTTTTTGCGGGCACCGGATAAATATACCCAGGTTGGAGCCAGGATTCCAAAGGGTGTTATTCTTGAGGGACCTCCCGGAACAGGAAAGACCTTGCTTGCAAAGGCAGTGGCAGGCGAGGCGGGAGTTCCGTTTTTCAGCATTTCCGGCTCTGATTTTGTGGAAATGTTTGTGGGCGTCGGTGCATCCCGTGTCAGAGACCTCTTCGAGGAAGGAAAAAAGCATGCTCCGTGCATTATTTTCATCGATGAAATTGATGCGGTAGCCAGAAGAAGAGGCACCGGTATGGGCGGCGGCCATGATGAGCGTGAACAGACGCTGAATCAGCTTCTGGTGGAGATGGATGGATTTGGTGTGAACGAAGGAATTATCGTGATGGCAGCTACCAACCGTGTTGATATTCTGGATCCCGCAATTCTGCGTCCGGGACGTTTTGACCGTCGTGTAGTAGTAGGGCCTCCGGACGTAAAGGGGCGTGAGGAAATTCTGAAAGTTCATGCCAGGAATAAACCGCTTGCCGAGGATGTGGATTTGAAACAGATTGCGCAGACAACAGCCGGATTCACCGGTGCTCAGCTGGAAAATCTTTTGAATGAAGCGGCAATTATGGCTGCGAAGGACCGCAGAACTTTTGTGAAGCAGCAGGATATCAAATCGGCCTTTATTAAAGTCGGGATTGGTACAGAAAAACGCAGCAGAGTGATTTCTGAAAAAGAAAAGAGAATTACGGCATACCATGAGGCAGGTCACGCGATCTTGTTCCATGTACTTCCGGATATGGAAGCAGTGTATACGATTTCCATTATTCCCACAGGACCGGGAGCCGCAGGCTATACGATGCCTCAGCCGGAAAATGATGATATGTTTAATACCAGAGGCAAGATGCTGCAGTACATCACCGTGTGCCTGGGCGGAAGAGTTGCGGAGGAAATGATTTTTGATGATATTACCACCGGAGCATCCCAGGATATCAAACAGGCAACAGCGACAGCCCGTTCCATGGTAACCCGATATGGTATGTCTGAAAAACTGGGACTGGTAGCTTATGATGATAATTCCGATGAGGTTTTTATCGGAAGAGATTGGGGACACACCAAGAGCTACAGTGAAAATATAGCATCCGCGATTGATGAGGAAGTACGTCAGATTATTGAACAGTGCCATGCAAAGGCAAAAGAACTGATTCTATCCCATTCCTATGTGCTGCATGAATGTGCAAAACAGCTGATCGAAAAAGAAAAACTCAGCCGGAATGAGTTTGAAGCAATTTTTTCAGAGGAAGCTTATCAGATCTGAATCTGATGTGATGGAAAAGAATCGGGTGTCTCTTTGTACAAATTGAAATACTTTTTTTGAGACCGGTGAAAACATCCCCGTGATTTTGGATAGAAAGAACCGAAAAAAAAATATCGATTTGTGCACACTTTTTGAAGTACCTGTGGTACTATAATTAATGTAAAAACCCCCCAATACATTATATAGTTTTTGCTACACCCCATAAGAGAAATACCTTCTCCAAAAGAGCCAGCCCAATCCGCTGGCTCTTTTAATTTCCGAAAATTGGCGTGGCGTTTTGACAAATTGCAGTAAAAGAAACGGAAGTATTGGGGAAAAAGCCAAAAATCAACGGTGTTCCGAAATAAAGGTTGTATTCGCAAAACGGGTGGGTTAAAATAAAAAAAATGAGGATAAGTCAGAAAAAAGATAGAGAGGCTTCATTTATGGACAAAACAAGAGCGCAGCAGTATATATCACAGATGCGTGCAATGTTTAATAAACATGCACTTTACAGTGACGAGTCACCCCAATATCGATTTCCATTCGAACCAGATCCTGGTGATGTGGTGACCATTCGTTTTCGTACACTGAAAAATAATGTGGATGCAGTATACTTTATTAGCGGTTCCATCCGGGAACAGATGCAGGTTCGTCTGGTGCGGAACGGTTTTGACTATTATGAGATCGATATCCCTGTTGGAACAGAACCGATCCATTATTTCTTTGAAATTCAGTATGGTCGTATGATCTGTTATTATAATAAATTGGGTGTAACCAGAGAACTTCAGGAAATGTATTCCTTCGGAATTATCCCGGGCTTTCACACCCCTCACTGGGCCAAGGGAGCTGTTATGTATCAGATCTACGTAGACCGTTTCTGCAACGGAGATACGTCCAATGATGTGCTTACCGGGGAATACAGCTATATTGGGGAACAGGTTGTCCGCGTAGAGGACTGGAATAAGACTCCTGAAAATATGGATGTTCGTAATTTCTATGGCGGAGATCTCCAGGGTGTTATCGATAAACTGGATTATCTGGACGATCTGGGAATCCAGGTGATTTATCTGAATCCGATTTTTGTATCTCCATCCAATCATAAGTATGATATTCAGGATTATGATTATATTGACCCGCATTTCGGAAAGATTGTCTCCGATGAGGGGAATCTCTTGTATCCGGGGGATCGTGATAATACGCATGCGACGCGCTATATCGAGCGTGTCACGGACAAGAGAAATCTGGAAGAGAGCAACAAACTGTTTATTCATCTTGTGGAGGAGGCACACAAGCGTGGCATGAAGGTGATCCTGGATGGTGTGTTTAACCACTGCGGTTCCTTCAACAAATGGCTTGACCGGGAGCGGATTTACGAGATGGGAAAGGGGTATGAACCTGGTGCCTATGTCTCCAAGGACAGCCCCTACCACACGTTTTTTAAGTTTTATAATGAGCACAACTGGCCATACAATGAGTTCTACGATGGCTGGTGGGGTCATGATACGCTTCCGAAACTGAATTACGAAGAGTCCCAGAAGCTCATGGAAGATATTATGCGGATTGGTGCAAAATGGGTGTCACCGCCATACAATGTCGATGGCTGGCGCCTGGATGTGGCAGCTGATCTGGGACACAGTCCGGAATTTAATCACAAATTCTGGAAAGAGTTTCGCCGCGTAGTAAAAGAAGCAAATCCGGAGGCCATTATTCTGGCTGAGCATTATGGAGATGCCAAGAGCTGGCTGCAGGGAGATGAGTGGGATACGGTTATGAATTATGATGCATTTATGGAACCGGTATCCTGGTTTTTGACTGGTATGGAGAAGCACAGCGATGAATTTAATCAGGGACTTCTCGGAAACAGTGAGAGTTTTGTGGGCGCAATGCGCTATCACATGCCGGCCTTTTACGCTCCGTCTCTTTTTACCTCCATGAATGAATTGGACAACCATGATCATTCCAGATTCCTGACAAGGACAAATCATAGAGTGGGAAGAGTCAATTATCTTGGATCTCACGCAGCGGAAGAAAACATAAACAAAGCGGTGATGCGCGAGGCAGTTGTCATTCAGATGACCTGGCCGGGAGCACCAACGCTGTACTATGGCGATGAAGCCGGCGTCTGTGGATTCACCGATCCGGACAACCGGAGAACGTATCCGTGGGGGCATGAGGATCAGGAACTGATTCGGTTTTACCGGGAAGTGATTCACATTCACAGAAGATATCCGGTGTTTGCCACCGGATCCTTAATCTTTTTGTATCAGGATTATAATGTGCTCGCTTATGGTCGTTTCGACCAGAATGAGCAGATTGTTGTAGCGCTCAACAATCGCAATGAGCAGGTGAAGATCGAGATTCCTGTATGGCTGACCGGAATCAGCCGCAGCAGTGCTGCGAAAATGGTACAGGTATTTTCCACAGATGCAGTGGGCTTTTCTTCGGAAGAAAAGATTCACGAAGCGCCGGCGGGAATCCTGGAGATAAATCTGCTGCCCTTGTCTGCAGTTATCCTGCATCGGGATGAGACAGATACTGAGCAGGAATAAAGTGGATAGAGATTTTTCAAGGAGGAGGAAAAGCATGAAACTTCTGGTAGTCGTAGATATGCAGAATGATTTTATCGATGGAGCACTTGGCACAAAGGAAGCAGTTTCTATTGTAGATCGGGTAAAAGAAAAGCTTTCCTCCTATCAAAATGTCAAGGACTGCGTTGTATTTACAAGAGATACACATAGGACGGATTATCTGAATACGCAGGAGGGAAAGAATCTGCCGGTAGAACATTGTATCATCGGTACGGATGGCTGGCAGATTACACCGGAGCTTTGCACGCAGGCGGCCAGGATCATTGACAAACCAACCTTCGGCTCTATGGAACTGGCAAGTTACATTCAGGAACAAAAGGATCTGGAATCTGTCGAACTGGTTGGTCTGTGCACAGATATCTGTGTCATCTCCAATGCACTGCTGATCAAGGCAGCTGTACCGGAGATCCCTGTGATTGTAGATGCTGCCTGCTGCGCGGGTGTTACACCAGAAAGTCATCAAAATGCGCTCTCTGCCATGGAAATGTGCCAGATTCAGATCAGGAATAAACCGTAACGTTTCGTAAAGATTTATGAGAAATAATAAAAAGCATTTTCCGTTTGGAAAATGCTTTTTTAATGCCGCAGACCGGGATCGAACCGGTACGGGTATCACTACCCACGGGATTTTAAGTCCCGGGCGTCTGCCAGTTCCGCCACTGCGGCATATGGACGGAGATGGATTCGAACCATCGAAGCAATTTGCAGCAGATTTACAGTCTGTCCCCT